>JAHLWE010000142.1 GCA_019058135.1 Promethearchaeota archaeon
TAATAAGGTTCTAAGTATTCAATTCCACTTTTATTTCTCAAGTTATGAATTTTAAAACCACGTCTTGGAAATAGCCAATTTCTTGGAGATTCTTTGCATTTAATTAAGGTGGTTTTCAGTTCATCTTCAAATTGATATAAATATCTCATTAAAACCGGGTATTTTTTATCTGGGTTAAAATTATCAGGTTGAAATTCAATCTTATCAAAAAATATCATCCATCCTAAATAATCATCTTCAATAAAACCAATCGGACGAATGGCTCTTCCTTTATATATTTTCTTCAAGCGATTTTTTTCAAATTCATTTAGTTTTAAATGATCTTTTTCTATTTTGAGGAAAAAATCTCCATTTTTTCTAATGATATCCTCATTTTCCTTCAAAATAAATATTCTATCTTTAATAGAAATTATACCATTTCTTATTTGAAAGAAATCTTTTAGATAAATAACTTTCCCACTCTCATTTTTACATGTATTCTCGATTTTATCTATAATTACTTTTACCTTCCAAGGAAAAAGAAGATTCCAACTCCCATTTTTTTTCAAATTTTGATTTGTTATCGCACTATCATAAGATATACAGTTAAGATCAGCAGATTGGAAAATAGAATTACAATCTTGAAATTTCGAGCTGTTCTTGAATTGAATAATTTTAATTTTTTTATCTATTTTATTTGTTTTTTCCTCGTTGTTTTTCTTTTGTAAGATGAAAATGCAATTATGCTGCCCCGGAGCGTCTTTAAAAACTTTCAAATTTGATAAATCTACATAAGTTTTGAGAAAGCATTCTTCTATAATATGGGGTTTTAATTTTGCTACACCTGTTTTTTCTCCCTTTTATATCCAATAATTCGTCGTAATGTAGCATAATAAACCTCCAGGTCTTAATTTTCGAATACCTAAATGAAGAAACCAGTAAAATAAATCCATATTTCCACAAAAAAACTCTTTACAAATTGGATATTTACGAATATAATCTTGGAATATTTCTGAAGCATAATTTTGTCCAAGATAAGGAGGGTTTCCTATAAATAAATCATATTTTTCCTCTTCACTTGAGTCTAAAAAATTAGAATTTTTTAATTTAATATTGTTTCCAAATTTATTTTTTAGCAGATTATAATAATATTTATCAATTTCAAACGCTGTAATGTTTTTAAAACCATATTCGATGAGTGTTTCAAGAAAAGCACCATCGCCAGCCGCAGGTTCTAAAAGAGATAAATTAAAAACTTTAAAATCATCCAATTTATTCTCCTCTTTAAACTCCTCCATAACCAAATTTACCATAAATTCGGTAATCGAGGTGGAGGTAAAATATTGACCAAAGTTTTGTTTTTGACTGGCTTTTAAAGTCATATTTGCATTTTACTTATTCTATACCTTTTAAAATATCGAAAATATCTTCATATGATACTATAAAAATATTTAAAATCTATTAAAGTTCTAAAATTCTTTAAGATCAAATATACGATTATGTGAATTTTTATTGCATTTTTTTAATTCTATAGTTTATGCACAATAAGTATAATCTTTTTAAGCTATAGGTCTTTTCTATTTATAGTAATACTGAATTATAAGAAAGTCATACTAAATATTGAAATGTTTTTTTGCTTGGAAAAAAGAAAACTTATGTTTAAACTATTAAAATGACGCATTATAAAGCATATCCTTTTACTGCTATTGTTGGACAAGATTTAATGAAATTAGCCTTGTTATTAAATGCTATAAATCCAAAAATCGGTGGAGTTTTAATAAAAGGTACAAAAGGAACTGGAAAATCTACGGCAGTAAGGGCATTAGCAGATCTACTCCCAGAAATTGAAGTTATAAAAGATTGCTCATTTAATTGCAACCCCAAGAATTTGAAAGAATCATGTCATGCTTGTCAAGATAGGATAATTGCTGGAGATTTAAAAGAAGAAGATACAGATTTTCGAAAAATGCGAGTGATAAATCTTCCAATTAATGCTACTGAAGATAGAGTTATTGGTACAATAGATATTAAGAAAGCTTTGGAGGAAGGTATAAAAGCCTTAGAACCCGGAATTTTAGCAGAAGCAAATAGGAATATATTATATATTGATGAAGTTAATCTTCTTGCCGATAATGTAGCTGATGTTCTGTTAGATAGTGCAGCAATGGGAATTAATATAATTGAAAGGGAAGGAATAAGCCTTCATCACCCATCGAACTTCATTTTAGTAGGCACGATGAATCCTGAAGAAGGAAATTTAAGACCTCAGCTTTTAGACCGCTTTGGATTAAGCATTGATGTAGAACGCATTAAAGATATCGATAAGAGGGTTCTTATTACGAAATATGCAGAAGAATATCAAAATGATCCTAATGAATTCTATAAAAAATTCAAAGAAAAACAAAAAGAATTAAAAAATAAAATAATAAATGCTCGAAAAATTTTACATTCTATAGAAACTTCAGATGGCCAACTAAAAAAAATGAGTAAGATCTGCGTGGAATTACAAGTTGACGGTCATAGAGCAGATATTACAATAAATAGAACTGCCAAAGCAATCGCTGCATTCTATGGCCGAAAATTTGTAGAGGATGATGATATTAAGACTGCAGCAAAATTGGCTTTATCACATCGCTTAAGACGATTACCCTTTGAAGACAAAACATTAGATGAGAGTGAACTCGAAGCCTTATTTGATAATGAAGAAATTGAAGTAAAAAATGATACCCAACTAGAGGAAAAACAGTCCGAAATGGAACATAATCAAACTGGTAATAATCTTTTAAATAATATCCAGAATGATAAACAAATTCATAATGTGCGGGAAAAGACGTTTGGAATAAAAGAAAACATTTTAGCCGATCAAATCATAAAGAATAAAAAAAAAAGGGAAGTTATGAATACTTCTGGAAAAAGAGTA
>JAHLWE010000143.1 GCA_019058135.1 Promethearchaeota archaeon
GGTTCAGACACTCTTTCTTTACCTGATCTAGCTAATATTATAGAACCATTAGAAAAAATTATCCAATATAATTTAGGGGATAATTTTCTATTATTAATTTTAAAATTTAAGGAAGAAGGGTATGTCCTTTAAGTTCTCTAACTTATATTCTGCTTCTTAACTATAATTCAAGCGATATAGAAATTTAAAGTTTGCAGGCCAGTGTGGAAAATGTGTATATAAAACAATTTGTGGGGGCTGTCGAGCCAAAGTGTTTCTCGCCACCGACTCTTACACCAAATCCGATCCAACTTGCATATTAAATAATCAATAATTGAATAAGATAAAATTATAAAATTCTAAAAAATCTTATCTTTTAGCTGGAGAAGCATAGCAATAATCGCAATTATGAATACACTTAAAAATACCGGTATATCCTCCTATATCTTTTGACTTATGACATCCACAATCTTTTCTTTGTCCGGTGTCTTTAAGTAAGGGTATCTCTTCTTTAACTATTTTTTGGATTTTTATAGTATCAATGCAATGTGCTTGTTCTATTCCATCGATTTTGAGTAAATCCGGCTGACAGCAAGCCATCATTTTCATTTGGAACTTATCACATACTTTTTTTAATTTTCTGAGAATTTCTTGTTTCTTTTTAAAAGAGAGTTCAAGAGGTACATTTCCTCTTGCCAACATTCGCTTTTTTACCTTTGGATATATATTAGCGAAGCTAAATATCATTTCTTTTATTCCAAAATTTGCAATATTCTCAATGATATAATCAAATTGTTGCAAATTATGTTTAACTTTATCTGAATCTATTAATTTATAAAATATTATTGGGTCATACCTGAAATTGACCGCAAGAGTTCCGAATTCATTGACCAACCATTCAAATTGCTTAAATCTTTTTTCTAATGATATTTTTAGATTTGATTCCAACTCTGAGGGTGTATTAATTGTGAATTGGAAATAGTGCCCTTTATAGGATTTGAATAAATTATTGTAGTTTTTATAATATTTAATCCAGGTACTAAAATTTTTACTCCACCATACAAAGCATTTCACATCTTTAGGACTTAAAGATACTCTATAAACTTGTTTTCGATTGAAAGGATTAACAACATCAACATAGCCTTGTTTTATTTTCTCAATAACCCAATCCATAAGGAAAGCAGGGATATCTGTTCTTCGGGAACAAGAAATTATTGGAGATTTAACTAATTTGGGGATATCAACCATATTTTTATATAATTAAAATCAATTCAAAATTAATTAATTTTTTTAGATTAAAAAATGGTTAATATAATGGAGGATAAATTAATAATTCAGAAGGCGGCTTCAAAAGAAGAATTTGAGGCATTATACGATTTAAGATGGAGATTATTAAGAAAACCATGGAATCAACCAAAAGGATCCGAAAAAGATGAAAGAGAAGACGAATCTTATTCATTCATCGCGATTTTGGATAACAAAATTATTGGAACAGCACGTCTTCATAAAAATAACGAAAAAGAAGGGCAAATAAGATACTTAGCAGTTGAAAAAGAATATCAAAAAATGGATATTGGAAAAAATTTAATGAAAAAAATTGAAATGCATGCAATAAATCTTGGATTAGAATCTGTTATATTAAACGCTAGAAAAACAGCGGAAAATTTTTTTAAAAAACTCGGTTATAAAGTAATTAGAAAAGGTCATACGCTTTTTAATGAAATTGAACATTATGTAATGAGAAAAAGTTTAATCAATGCAAATTAATCCAAAGTTTTATATTGCGTTTATATCAAGAGAATATTATTATAAATATTATTTTAAAAATAAAATCATAAATACTATTGTTTTATTATATTATCACAATTTTTAGGTGAAAATAAAAATGGTACTGAAAAGTCCAGAAGAATATTTAGAAAGTATAAAGAGATCTGTTAATTTGTATATGTTTGGGGAGAAAATTAAGGACTTCTGGAATCATCCGGTAATATCGCCTTCGATCAATTCAGTTAAAAAAATTTATGAATTAGCTCAAATCGATGAATATAAAGATTTAATGACAGCAACTTCTCATTTAACAGGTGAAACAATAAATCGATTTACCCATATCCATCAATCAGTAGATGACTTGATAAAAAAAGTAAAAATGCAGAGATTAATGGGGCAAAAAACAGCTTGTTGTTTCCAACGTTGTGTAGGCTTTGATACTGCAAATGCATTATATAGTGTAACTTATGAAATGGATAAGGAATATGGAACAAATTACCATGAACGATTCAAGAAATACTGGATTGAGGTTCAGAATCAAGATTTGATGGTTGACGGCGCAATGACAGATACAAAGGGAGATCGTAGTAAAAGACCGAACAAACAAACAGATCCGGATGCATTTTTACATATTGTGGATGAGAATGATGATGGAATTATAGTAAGGGGTGCAAAAATTCATCAGACAGGATTCTTAAACTCACACAGAGCCATCATTATGCCAACTTTATCTTTACGGCCCGGTGAAGAGGAATATGCTGTTAGTTTTGGAGTTGATACAAATGAAAAGGGAATAACATTAATATATGGAAGGCAATCATGCGATACTCGTAAAATGGAAAAAGGAAAATTAGATATTGGAAATTATAAATATGGAGGTCAAGAAATATTTGTAATTTTTGAAGATGTATTTATCCCAAATGATCGTATTTTTATGAAGGGAGAGATTAAATTTTCGGGAGAATTAGTTAATCGATTTGCTGGATTTCATCGTCAATCATATGGTGGTTGCAAAGTAGGTGTAGGAGATGTTCTTATTGGTGCAACATCTTTGATTTCAGAATATAATGGAGTAGAAAAAGCCAGTCACATTCAAGATAAATTAGTTGAGATGGTACATTTAAATGAAACCCTTTATAGTTGTGGAATTGCTTGTAGTTCATTAGGATTTCAGAGAGAAGCTGGGAATTATGAAATGGACATGCTTTTAGCAAATGTATGCAAACAAAATGTTACTCGTTTTCCGTATGAAATTGGCAGATTAGCGGAAGATATTGCAGGAGGGATTATTTGTACATTACCATCTGAGGCAGATTTTAATTCTGAAGTAGTCGGATCTTTATTAAAAAAATATCTCAGTACATGCAATGAAGTTTCTGTTGAAGATCGATATAAAGTCTTACGCTTCATAGAGAATTTGACTATGGGTGTTGCTTCCGTGAGTTATAGAACAGAGTCAATGCATGGGGCAGGGTCCCCTCAAGCTCAGAGAATAATGATAAGAAGACAAGCAAATTTAGAAAGTAAAAAGAAACTAATTAAGGAGATTCTAGATATTAATTAAAAATCAATATTAATGATTGAATCTTAAATTCCTTATTCTTTATTAAATTTTAAATAAACATTATATTAGTTAAGATTATGATTCCTTCTATTGAATGGATTGAAAATAAAGTCAAAATGATCGACCAAACAATTCTACCGCACAAACTTGAATTTTTAGAATTTGAAGATTACAGAGATATCGCGAAAGCTATAAAAATAATGAATATAAGGGGTGCTCCTGCAATAGGTGTTGCAGCTGCGATGGGAATGGCCCTAGCTTCTATTGAATTTAAAAATAAAAATAAAGAAGAGTTTCTGAGCTCATTAAAAGAAGCAGGAGAATTAATAAAACAGACAAGACCTACGGCTGTAAATTTATTTTGGGCAATAGATCGGATTTTAAATAAGATTGAGGGAGTTGATAAAAAATCTAGTGAGCTTTCTGAAATCATAATAGATGAAGCAAAAAAAATGTGGCAGGAAGATATTGATACGAACAAGAGTATTGGTAAATATGGAGCAGAATTACTAGATGATGGAGATACAATCCAAACACATTGCAATGCGGGCTCCCTTGCAACTGTTCAATATGGTACTGCACTAGCTCCAGTAAGAGTTGCTATTGAACAAGGTAAAAAAATTTCAGTAGTTGCTGACGAAACCAGACCGAGATTACAAGGTGCACGATTAACTGCTTTTGAATTGCAATATGATAAGATTCCAGTAAGCGTCATTTCAGATGGTTCCTCAGGTTTAATGATGAGATTAGGAAAAATCCAAAAAGTCATAGTTGGAGCAGATCGTATTACATCAGATGGCGTTTTTAATAAAATTGGGACATATATGGTCGCTTTAGCTGCTCAAGATAATAAAATCCCATTTTATGTAGCAGCTCCCGTATCAACTTTATCAATGAGCGAATCATTTGAAGATGTGAAAATTGAACAAAGAGATTCTAAAGAAGTAAGTCATGTGTTAGGAAAAGTTCAAATTGTTCCAGAAGGGGTTAATTGTATTAATTATGCTTTTGATTTTACTCCATTTGAATTAGTCTCGGCAGTAATTACTGAGGATGGTGTCTTTCCACCTAAAGATTTGGTGGAAAAATATACCTAAACCGCGATGAAAGTAAACTTTTAAGTATATCATCATTGAAATGACTAAGTGATTTAGATAACAAAATGCGAAGTATTAATCTACATCCAAAGAAACCCAAAATTTTTTAACATTATTATTAAATAATATATTTAATGGAATTAACTTATAAAAATGCAGTTCGAATATCATCTGGACTAACCTTTATCATTAGTATAATCTGGTGGAGTATTTTTGAATTATTTCTTAGTTTAGATACAAATAGTTTCATTATATATGGAACCCTTGCAGGATTAGGTATTATTATGTTTATAATAGAATCAATTCAGGATGACGAACCAGAAAGACCTAATAAATTTGAAGTAATAATTACTTATTTAATAGGAATAATTTCGCTTGTAATTTGTCTTCTATTTAACTCCCTTTATTATCTTTTTATCCCCCTTATTTTCTTGAGTGCTGCAATAGTATTCCATTTTTCATTCATTGCTTTAAAAAAACAGGGGGGGGCAAGAGAATATATCAATATAATGAATTGGAGCATGTTGATTGTGAGAAAATTTAAATTATTATTAAGGAGTTTACCCTAATTACTAAGGAAATTGTCTAATTCTCTCTTAAATTCATATAGGGTTTTAATTCTACTAATATTATTTCTAAATACTGTTGCATTTTTCATAAATTTGGATAACCATAAAGAATTTTTTTTTAACTCAACAAATTTAAAATCATCATGAGGATAATCAATCCCGGAAAGAAAGGTATCAATACAATTTTCATAAATTTCTATCATATTTTTCAATGAATCCTTTTGGACTTTGTAAGTTTCTTTCTTTCCCGTTTTTAAATATTTTTCAATAGCCGAAAAAATTTGTGGATTCCCCATGGACCCTCTTCCAATCATTATTGCATCAGCTCCTGTATAGTCTAACATTTTTTTGGCAGACTCCGGATCAAATATATCTCCATTGCCAACAACCGGAATTGATACCGATTCTTTTAATTTTTTTATTGTCTCTAATTCTATAGTTGTACTTTGAAATCGCTTTGTTACAGTTCTCCCATGTAATGTAATAAATTCAAGACCTAAATCTTCTGCTATCTTCCCTATCTCCAAATACCCATTAGATTTATAAAATCCCGTTCTCAATTTTAGTGAAACTGGTTTATTTGAATATTTTATTATCGTATTCAAGATTACTTTTAATAAATCAATGTCCTTTAATAGATAACCTCCCTCTTTTGAATTAATAGCTCTCCTGGAAGGGCACCCTGCATTAAAATCCAAAATATTAAAATCATAACTATTAAGAAATTCAACACTCATTTTAACTGATTCGGTATCAGGACCTATTAATTGGACACTAATTGGTTTCTCTTTTTCAATTTTAAAGAGTTCATGCTCAACGGATTCTGGCTTGCCTGCAAATCTTTTTGAATATAACATGGGCACTGAAACCAATCCAATGGCTCCAAAATGGCGGCAAAACTTTCTATAAGGCCCTGTTGAAATATTTAATAAAGGTGCCAAAATTAAATTATTTTCGAGTTTTAATTTTCCTAATTGCATTTACATAAATATTAACAGTTTTTAATTATATTTCATTTAATATTAAAAAAGATTTAATAGTTTTCCTTCTTGATTAATTAATATGTATGAGTTTCCGAAAAAACTAAAATCTCTCAAATACCATGAAAATCAATCCTTTGCTTTACATAGAAATCTAATTTTATTACATAATAAATCGAGAATTCGCAAATTAATAACGGATTTGCAAATCTTGTTTAAAGAAAGGGTTGGAATACCTTTAGACGCCACTGCTATTAGAGATAGTTATCTTAAAAAGAAATATTTTGATAAATATCTAATTTTACTATGTGCCGAATTAGAAAAAGAAAAGGAATTAGATAAAATAATTGATAAATATGAAAATACCCAATTAAAAAGTGGAGCCTACGAAATAGAAGTAACCAAGGAATTCACTCTACTTAAAGCAATTGATTTTAAGGGTTTTGAAAAGGGAGTTAATACATTAAAAATCATTTTAGAGCAAACCTTCTCTAACTATTTTAAAGAAAATGAATTTGAAAAGTATATACAAATTCCTTCTTTATCAATTTTAGATGAGATATAGAATGATTTAAATCATTTCCATAAAAAAAATAATTAAAAAATATAATAGGAAAAAAATTACTTATTTTGGGATAAATTTCCAAGGATCTTGTTTAATTAAATTCCAAGATTTTTCAGCATAATCCTGGATCATTCTGTTAATATTGAAATACGCAGCAAGTGCAATGGCATTTTTTATCCGCCAAAGCCACTCATTCTGGTCCATGTAAGTGGTAAAAATAAAAAAAAAGAAATTTATTTATATTATTATACGGTAAAATTTGCTTCTCAACTCAAAAGGGCCATTATATCCCCTAATTCTTTCATTTTTTTCATTCCGCTGAATTTTAACTTTCTGGTAAGCA
>JAHLWE010000144.1 GCA_019058135.1 Promethearchaeota archaeon
AACGGATCTTTTCGTAAATAGTTATTGTATTTTGTCATACAAATAACTTTCTTCTTTTTCCAATATTAACTTAGCGATATTAAAGAAGAAATAGATTTTTATTTTTGTCGGTTGAATCAAGTACTGATAGATAAGCTTTTCAGTTGTATTTCAACAATTTCTTTCGTCTCTTTTATTCCAATTTTTCTCTAATAAAATATTTTATTTTATTTTATTTAATTTGTGTATAGGATATAAAAATGAAATTTGATAATGAATTTTTGAAAAAATTCTAAAAATCTTTAAGAATATCAAAAAAATATGTTAAAATTTTACAAAAGCCGTTTTTCAATAATTTGAAAGAAAATGAGAATAATAAATATTTTAAAAATTAAATACTGTTTTTTTTCATTTTTCTAATAAAACAACCTTTCCGCCAGCGGCTTCAATCTTTTTGACTGCTCTTTCACTTGCTTTATTAACAGATATATTAACTTTCTTGCTTATTTCTCCTTTACCAATCAATTTTTGAACGTTTATTTTTGACAAATCAATTGAATATATTTCTCCAGATTTCTCTGCAATATTATTCTCAATAAATTTATCCAATTTGAATTCTAAATCTTTAACATTAATGGCATTTACTTTTTCAATACGGTTAATCTTTTGAGGTCGTTTAAAGCCTTTTTTACCCATGCGCCAATCAGGATCTGGAAATCCTAACTTTTTTTGTTTAAAGTATAAAGATTTTTTACTTTTTTTCCATTGTGTTGTTTTTCCAGCACCAGCGCGTTGTCCTTTTTTTCTATGCTGACCGACCCTACCATATCCAACTGTTCGTGTTCCGCGCTTTTTTCTTATTTTCTTTTTAAATTTCCTTGTCATTTAATTCACCATATGGGAATTATAGCATTTTAAATAGAAGTATATTAATATAATCACCAATATAGCCAAGAGAACCACCAGCTTTATAACTACGTTTAATTGTTCCCCGATATCCACCTCGGGGAGGATGCATTCTAAATATTGGTTTTATTTTATAAATATCTTTATACTGAATTTCCCCTTTTAATAAACCGTCTGCTAGAGCATTTAAAGTTTTATATTTAGTTTTAAATTTGATGTGAGATACAGTTAAAGGTTCATTTCCTTTGAGATAGGCTCTTTTTCGTAATAATTTTAAGAGCATTTTTTTATTGATCTCACCATAACATACATAATCCTTGACTTTATTTAGCATTCCAGTATAACTTTTATTCGGAAACACTAATATAGAATGATTTACCTTATGGAGTCTAAACATTTTAAGAGTATCTAAAAGCTTTTTTCGCATCCCGGGGGCTCCGCGGATTCTTACAATGAATAATAATTTGGGGGTTTCTTGTTCCATAATTGAATTTTTGATTTCGGACATGGTCATTTTTTCCATCTACAATTTATTATTTTTATTTCAATATCATTTTATGTGCATTTTTTAATGCATCAATTGTTGCTTTCACTAAATTCTCTGACGTGCGTGTATCTCCTCGAGTTTTAGACCAGATATCTTCAATACCGACTAATTTTAATACACTTTTCACATGATCAGCACATGCTAAACCGATACCGGCAGGAGCAGGAATTAAAGTTATACGAATACTTCCACATTTTCCTGATACTTTAAAAGGAATTGAATGAGACCCACCACAATCACATTCCCATGAACCACCCCCTTTCATTACGGGAACAATATTCAATTTTGCCTTGGTTATTGCTTTTCTTATTGCAGGACCCACTTCAGGGCTTTTTGCAGAAGAAAATCCAATATATCCTTCACATCCGACGATAACTACTGCTTTAAATCTAGACCTCTGACCTGACCTTGTCATTTGTTGTACCATTTTTATGGTAATTACATCCTCTTCAAGATTTGGCAAAAGCATCTCAAAAATTTCCTTTTCTCGAATAACTAAATTTTCATTAAAAATTTTATCAATTGTAATTTCACCTTTTTGAACCATTTCGCCTAACTCAGTTTGAGGTACCCATTCTCTTTCCACTTTTCTTGGTTGTCGTTTATCTCTCCTTGTATCTGACATTATTTTAAAATACCCATAACCTTTTTTTAATTTTTATACTGTTCTTTTAATTTCGTTTAAGGTTTTATCGATGATACTGGTTATTTTTAGTGGATCAATCATTTTTAGATAACTTGAAAATTTTAATTTATATTGCTCATCATCAACTGCCAGTAGTTTGGCATAATTTTGAATATGAGTACCATTTATTCTTTCTTCAAAACCTTTAGGAAAGAAAAATTCTTTATGGGGAATTTCTATTCCTGCATCTAAAATGCCCTTAAAGGCAGCCAGCTGCCTATGAAAATGACTCATTAATCCTAAATCTAAAATTGAATCATTAATCTTTTTCTTTTTAGCCCTTATACCGGCAATATACCCAGTTAAATAAGCGGCAGGTAAATTCCCTGTATTTAATTGCCACCCATAACCTTTTACAAGTTCTTTTGAAAATGCAGAGGTTAATACAAAATCTCCTCCAAGTTTGGATTGTATAAACTGAACAATAATATTTTTGTTCGAAGCTCGTATTATCAATCTATTTTTTCTAGACATTAATAATTTCTTTCTACTATGATAATTAGTTTTTCCTTCTCTTCTACGTCGAGGATGTAATTTATAAGTAGGTCCTTTAGCCATTTATCTACCCCTCCTTGTTAAATTTTGTTCTTTAATGTGCCTCTCTAGATGTGCCACATTATGAAACATATTACCCTTTGCTTTTCGGTATAGTTTTCGATAAGTTGATGTTGTTATAATTTTTCTATCTCTTAAAATTTTTAATTTTCTTCTAATTGGACGGATTTTTTTAATCCATCGTTGTTTTTTTGGTGTTCGTGCTCCTTTTTTACCTTTTCGAGATCCATAACCTCGTGCTCTTCCTTTCTTTTTCCTTTCATGAAGTTTTTTCTTTCGAAAGTTACTTATTCCAATTTTATATTTTTTCTTTATTATTCCTTCTTTAATTAGACTCCTTACATCGTCACGCGTAATTGCCATTTTGATATCTTCAATGAAATATTGATCAAGATAAACTCGGTTCTCACCGCATTTTAATATTTCAGATGCCATTCTTCTTTGTGCGTTTAGATTCATAATATAATCACCTTTTCCTATTTCTTCTTACCTCTTTTTTTCGTTTTTGAAGCTAATTCTTTTAATTCAGCTAGTTCGTGATCTTCTTCTTCATCATCTACTTCTTCTTCCCCTACTTCTTCTTCCTCCTCTAACTCTTCTTCTTCAAGGATTACACCCCTATCAGCGATTTCCTCTAATGCTTCAAGTTCTTTTTGAGCTGCAC
>JAHLWE010000145.1 GCA_019058135.1 Promethearchaeota archaeon
AATTTAATATTAAAAATAAGGATTTTATTAAAGTTAAACCAATATATGAACCTGTCAAGGTTATATTTGATTCAAAAATATGTTCTGGTTGTGGAATTTGTCAAGGAATCTGTCCTGTTGATTGTATAAAAATTGATAACGGCGTTGGTATTATTGATGATGAGAAATGTATTAGTTGCGGGTTATGCTATACAGTTTGTCCAAGGTCATACTTACCAATAGACATTTTAAACATGTATATCTCTAAC
The DNA here is from genome assembly GCA_019058135.1 of Promethearchaeota archaeon. Taxonomy (GTDB): domain Archaea; phylum Asgardarchaeota; class Lokiarchaeia; order Sigyniarchaeales; family SOKP01; genus 6H3-1. The sequence goes on from JAHLWE010000145.1 coordinate 249, forward strand.
TCCAATAATTCTCAAAATCAATCAGATATTGGAGAATATTTGGAAGCATATTCTGCAAAAACGAAAATTGACGAGATATCCAAAATTTGCCAAGATGGTGGAATTGCAAGTTCTATTTTATATTATTTATTTGATACCCAACAAATTGATGGTGCAATCGGGGCTGGTATGAGTGAAACAATTTGGAGGCCAACACCTCTTTTAATTAAAAATAAAGATGATATTAAAAAAACCTCAGGTACAAAATATGCAAATAATCCTAATTTGCAATTATTAAATCAGCATATAGATTGTGAAAACTTGGCAGTAGTTGGAACGCCATGCATGATGCAAGCATTACTGAAATCTCATATTTATAATTTTAAAACTCCTAACCTAGAAAAGGTAAAATATAGAATTGGAATTTTTTGTATGGAAAGCTTTCCATATGAGAGTATTTTAGAAATTGCAAAAAGATTATCTGTAAAAATTAATGATATAAAGAAAATGGATATAAACAAGGGAAAATTCTTTTTATATCCAAAAACTGGAGAACCTAAAAATATCCCAATTAAAGAAATAACTTCATTAGCTAGAGAAGATTGCGAATATTGTTATGATTTAACATCAGAATCTGCTGATATTTCTATAGGCTCAATTGGGTCCCCAGCAGGGTGGTCGACTGTTTTAGTCAGAACAAAAGTTGGAAAGGAAATTTTTAAGGGATTAGTCGATAAAAATTATATCGAATGGAAAGATCTTCAAGATGTTCAGCCCGGTTTAAACTTATTATTAAAAATTGCTAAAATGAAAAGAAAAAATTGTACTGAACATATTAATAAGGCAAAAATGGAGAAAGAGTATATTCCTCAATATTATTAAACAAAATTATAATAATAATTATTAGAAATATTGAATTATCTTATTATTATTACAGGAATCTCTAATTATTACTGAAGTAATATCTCCTTATCACGATATATCATTCCAAGGAAAGAGACTAAATCCATTACTTTTAGTTTTAAATCTCTATTTTCTTGTAAATAGCAATTAAAATGAGTTAAACATTTTGGGCACGTTACTATCAAATATTCAGCACCTGTATCAATAGCTTCATTAATCCTTTGACCTTGCAGTAGTTTTGAGTAATTACTACAAGAGATATAAGCAGAAACTCCACAACAATTTGCATCTTGCCTATTATTTATCATTTCTATAAATTCAACATTTGGTAGATTATTTAATATATCACGGGGAGCATCATAAACATTACTCAATCTGCCAAGTCTGCAGGGATCGTGATAAGTTATTTTACTTTTATCCTGATTAGATAGTTTTAAATCATCTAATAATCTTTCTTTTTGTATGTATTCGCTAATGTGATATACTTCAAAATCATATTCATTATTATCTTTAAAAAAGTCTTTATATACATACTTCCACATATAGTAACCTTCAGCACAGCTGCATATTATGGTTTTTACTCCTGCATCTTTATATAATTTCATGTTATATTTTGCCAACTTTTCGAAAGTATCAAGATCTCCTGTCCAATAACAATCATGTCCGCAACATTTTTCATCAACTAAAACCACTGGAGTAATGTTTTTTAGGTTTAGAATACCAATAGTCGTTTTGGGAATATTAAGATAATCAATATTGTTATGGTAGAGTGGAAATTGACATGTTCCATAGTAATGTTTTGGTTTTTGGGAATTATTAATTGAATCATCATCTTTTTCATAAGGGATATCACAGTTAGAACAACTATTACAATTTAAGCATCGATTTGCTTCCTGAATTGCAATTTCTTCGGTAAATTCGAGTTCAACTTCATTAAAAGTGCTACATCTTTCTTCTATTGGGATAATAGGCAGATCATTTCTCTCTTCGAAATTGACTTCCTTTTTAGGGATTGGTGATGTTTTAAATTCTTCTCTTTTAAATCTGTTTTCACCTATGTCAATCCCTCTTAGATATCGATCAATAGAAATTGCTGCTTCATATCCATTAGCTATTGCTCTAATTGCTATTCCTTGACCCTCTGTAACATCTCCCCCAGCAAAAACACCAGGGATATTTGTTTCTAAAGTAGAGTCATCAATTTGAATTTTACCTCTTTTACTTATTATCAACTCATTTTGATCTGCCTTTAGGAGAGAATAATCAGCTTCTTGACCTATTGCTAATATTAACACATGAATTTTCATTTTAAATTCAGAGCCTTCGATTTGAATAGGTCTTCTCCTTCCTGAAGAATCTGGTTCGCCAAGTTTCATTCGGATACATTCTACTTTGGAAACATTTCCTTTTTTATCTCCAATTATTCTTACCGGATTAGTTAAGAATTGAAAATCTATATTTTCTTCTTTTGTCATTTCAATTTCATCTTCTGCTGCAGGTATTTCCTTTTCCGAACGTCGATAAATAACAATCACTTTTTTTGCACCTAATCTTACAGCAGTTCTTGCTGAGTCCATAGCAACATTTCCACCACCCGTTACTCCAATAATTTTATCTTTTATTATCACAGGAGATTTTTTAGATTCTTGATCTGTAGGTCTGAGATCTTTGAGAAATTCTATTCCTCCTATAACATTATTCAATTCTTCACCTTCGAGTCTCATACTTCGGCTACTCTGGAGCCCTATTGATAGAAAAATCGCTTTATAACCCATATTTGTTAACTTCTTAAATGTCAAATCTGGTCCTATTGGAGTATTTGTTTTTATCTCAACTCCACTTTTTTCTATGAATTCAATTTCATAATCCAAAATGTCATCAGGCAATCGATATTTTGGGATTCCAACTCTCAACATACCTCCTTTAAAGGGGCTGGCTTCAAATATTGTTGGTTTATATCCTTTCTTTGCGAGGAAATATGCTGCTGTTAAGCCAGCGGGTCCCGAACCAATAATAGCAACTTGTTCGTTTGTTTGTTCAAATGGTTGTAATTGACTTAAGGGTTGGTTTTTTATTTTCCAATCAGCAACAAATCTTTTTAATGCCCTGATGGCAATTGGCTTATCTATAGTATTACGATTACAATTTAATTCACATGGATGTGTGCAAATTCGTCCACATACACCTGGAAGGGGATTCCTTTCCCGTATTAAATTGAGAGATTCTTGAAATCTTCCTTCTTTAATTAATGTAATATAGCCTTGAACATCAATATTTGCAGGGCAAGCTTGTGTGCACGGTGATATTCCATTCATAAATGGTAAGCAACCTATAAAATATGCTATTTCTCCTTTTTTAGCAATCTTTAAATCTGTATTGTCTAAAAAGCCAATTTTATTTACTAATTCTATTTGATCATTAGCCATTAAACTAGGTAAATTTGAATATAATCGACCATGAGTTGTACATTGAAGCTTTTCCTCTTGAAATGG
>JAHLWE010000146.1 GCA_019058135.1 Promethearchaeota archaeon
GTATTCAAATATGAAATTGCTTGTCCTAATCCTGTTAAATACTCTCTTTTTACTGCATTTGGAGGTTTGAATTCAAAAGCAATAGGTGGATTAGGAGTTTTTTCCCTTGAAATAAAAACTAAATCTGGTCTAGGAAATGAAGGAACAACTGAGGAGATAAAAACATTACCGAACTTTTTGGCATCCATTAAATTTTTACCAACATTGTAAGCCATTTCATCATGAGTTGACATATTAATCCTTTTTCCTGTTCTTAAAAATTAATAGATAATCATGTATACAAATGAAAATATTCTCATCTATACTTCTTTTAGTCCAATATTTCAATTTATCTCTTCTGGATTCTGCATTTCTTGTTAATTTGATTATTTTTGTAATGTATTCAAATTCATTTTCTAAAGCTATTTTAGTGAAATAATAATCAAGTGGAATATTTTTTCCACCACGAATAAACGCATCACCAATCAATATACAAGTATAATGATTCTTTTTCAAGATTTTTTTTATTCCTTGAAACATTAAATTTATCTTTATCAAAAAAGCAGATAATTGTTTTTCTAATGACAAGTCTCCTTCCGATAGTGAATAATGTTTTGAATAGTTAATTAGGTTCCAATAGGGAGGGTGCGCGAAAACTAGATCAATAGTGTTCTCTTTAAAAAAATAATTCATTATATCAATTGAATTTCCTTTAATTACTCTTTGATAATCTATCCAATTTGAAATTTTAGTGTTTTTTCTTCCCTCTGATAAATTCCTTTTTGCAATAGCTATAATATTTGGATTTATCTCAACTCCATATCCATATCTTTTTAGATAAGCACAAGCTAACAGAGTTGTACCCGCTCCACAAAATGGATCAAAGACAACATCACCTGGTTTTGAAAATCTTAAGATACATTGCAAAGGAATACCAATTGGACAACTTCCCTTAATTTGCTTGGATGATAAGCCTAAATGATCTCTTTTTTCAAAATCCCATATTGAATGTACTAAATATGCTTCATCATTGTTGTTTGCTGAAGTATTATTTAGGTTCATAAAGATCAATATCTATTATAAAATAGATTAAATAAACCCTAAATCAAAACATGATTATCTTTATGGAATTTCAAGAAATATATGACCTTTTATTCTAAAAATTGCACAATACCAGGGATTTCAGCATTTAAATTAGTAAATCTAAAAACTGCTTTTATCCATTTTTGCATTATATGTTCTTCTGATAAAATGTAATTAAACTTTTGTGGCGAAGCATACCTTTGCTGACCTTTCTCCTTTAAACAGATATCGCTATTAAAAATTGGCTTAGTAGGATCTTCTATTTGAAAAGTTATAGCACCATATGGACATGCTTTAATGCACAAACCACAACCTACACATCCACTAATTTCATAGCTTAAAATTGCATTTGATGGACATACTTCTCTGCAAAATTCTCTTGAACATCTTGCTCGATCAATGACTTCTCTTTCTTCTGTAATTTTTAAACCTAGGTTTGTAAGTTCATATTTTTTCTTCTTATATTTGATTAAACCAAATAAAAATAGGAAGTTTCTCATCGCAGACAAATATATTGTATCGTTACATGTTAAGTTATAAACGCCTTCTTCAATACTATAATCTCTAATTTTATTCTTTATTAATCCTGTTTTATTTAAGCCATCCCTGACAGCTTTTAAAAAAGGTTTCACTAAAAGTCCTTTATTTGAAAGGTAATTTATGAATTTTATAATATAAGAATAAATAACATCTTCATTATCTGAAGAATGAAGAACCTTAAGTGTACTTCGTGTAATTTCAGTTATTTTATACGTTAATGGATTAAACTCCAATTCTTGTATTATCCCTATTCTTTCTAAATGCCTTAGCATGGTTCGTATGTCATGTATTTGTTTATTTGAATCCCATTTGTTTTTTAGATTATATTGGATCTCTTCTAATGTCTTAATTCTTTTTGAGGTATTAAATAGAACATCAAAAACAGCATGAGTTTGGGTTCTATGTAATAACCGTATTGGTTCAATTTTCCTATATCCTGTTTCAAAATCAAATATATTCTATTTGTTTAAAAACTTAAATATGTATTGCCTAGAACAATTCAATTAAAAATCTTAAAACAATTGGAATGATTGTGTGCACAAGTACGAAGGGACAATTTCATGGGTAGATTAAATAAACATATTTTTGCAGAATATGCAGATTTTGAGTGCGAGAGACAACTCTTCATTAATCTTGGCTAAAAAGATTCCAATTTCATCCAAGCAAATCATAAGGTTGAACTAAGTATAAGAGCCAAACGTAAAGGATCAGAGATTGGATATGAACGTGGGAATGAATATGAACAAAAGATTTACTCTGTTCTTATAGATTTAACTAATGTAAAATACCGGTTTAATTCCAATAATGAAGTAGATAAAACAGATCTTACTGCAGATATAATGATAGATTTCTATAATGAGCTTTCCTCAAATAAATTTTGCACCCTTTGTTTATTAGAGCATCAGTTCTTAACTCCTCTATCCTTTGTATTAGATGTTTTATCAATTCCTCCTACATCCAGCTTAACATTTTCAGAAAATCGCCCTGATGTTCTAA
>JAHLWE010000011.1 GCA_019058135.1 Promethearchaeota archaeon
GCAATATCTGGTGGAGAATTGCTAATTATCAATGGCATGGGACATAGCTTGCCACCTGAAACTTGGCCACAAATTGTGGATGCGATTGCAACGAATACAGCTAAAGCTGACGTTTAGAAAAAATTTTGATTGTTCTTTTTACCGTAATGACAGCCTGGGTCAGATTCAAATATATCTCCTGTATACGCATAGGCTCTTGCTTTACAGCCTCGGCATGTATAAAATTTACAATCCCTACAAACTCCCTTTACATTTTTCCTATTACGTAATTTATTTAATAACAGATTTTTTTCCCAGACATTGCTGAATTTGTCCGTTCTTATATTCCCTAGTCTAATTGGGATTAATGTACAGGGCAAAATATAACCTTCAGGATCAATGCAAGCATAAGATGTCGCAATCGTACAAGCGGCAATAAAGGGCACCATTCTTGGAAAATATTCTCGCAATCTTCTCTTATAATGGTCATGAATATCAAAGCGATTTATTAGCGTTTCGCAGGTTTGCATCGTAACGGGAATGGGTTTATTATATCCCTCTTTAACATGCGTTTGATAGGCAATTCGGCAATAAAAAGGTGAAGCCCCCGTAAAGCAATCAATTGTATCAGAATCATTATTGTTTGCCTGAACTAATTCATCATAGAGTATATGCAATATTTTTTCACGTTTTTCTGGTGTAACATCCAGCACGGAATTTTCCTTTCCTCTTCCAATGGGAACAAAATTATTTAAAAGAATTGAGTCTAATTTGAATTCTTTTGCCAGTGAAATAATTTCTGGAATTTCTTTATAATTTAACTGTGTTAAGGTGAATGCTATGGCAACCTCTAATCCTACATTTTTAGCATTTTGAATTCCGCGAATAGTTTTGTCATAAATGCCATGTCCTCCTCTCATTTTGTCATGGGTATCTCCAATGCCATCTAAACTAATTGTAACTCGCGTGATTTTTATATCTTTTAATTTTTTTGCCACCTTTTCTGTTATCAGAATTCCATTCGTAGATAAATTGGCAAACATTTCTAACTTTAAAGTGAATCTTAAAATCTTATATATATCGGGATGCATTAACGGTTCCCCACCACCAAAAAGCATTCCCAACACACCATAATCGGCTAATTGAACAAGGGTAGAAAATATTTCCTTCGTTGTTACTTCATTAGGAAGTGTATCTGGGGACCCTTCTTGATAGCAATGTGGACAATTCAGATTACAGCGTTTAGTTAAATTCCAAGTTACAGTAATTGGCGCACCATATACCAATGGTGGTTTTATGCCAAATTTTCCAATACCGTTTAAAACACTCATAAGATATCTGCGAAAGTAACTGTTTGAAAAAATATCACGCATTCCGCCGGGTGCGTTTGAAACAGTAACATATTTTGATAATAGAAAATCAAAAATCGGACCTAATAAATGTTGTTCAAATTTACATTTAAAACATATATCTTCTTTTTTAATTAATTTATTTCTCGCATAATAGTCAAATAATAAATCCAGAAATTTATTCTTGCAGCTCGGACAGTTCCTTGACATTAATATAAATGGAAATCTCGCTATCTTGCCAATTACCATATTCTTCAGAAATTTTTTTATGATTATAGTAGGATCAAAAAATTACTTAGAATTTACTTATATAATTATTAACTTAACTTTTGCGTTTTTTATTTTTTAAGTTTTCCATTCCAAACCCTCCCTTAACCAATTGTGGCTAAAATATGAGATTTGAGGAATAAAATCTTTTATTATAAAAATATCATAATAATATTAAAAGAAAAAAAAAGAAAATGAAGCTCTGCAGTGCGTGTTTATTGGGAATAAATTGTGCTTGGGACAGCAAGGACCGAAAGAATGAAAAGGTTATGGCTTTATTAAAAAAGGAAATTTTAATACCCGTTTGTCCTGAGCAGTTAGGGGGCCTGCCAACTCCTCGACCGCCGCAAGAAATTCAGGGCCATTCGGGGGAGGATGTGTTAGATAATAAATGCCAGGTTATAAATAGGGAGGTGGTTGACATTACCGAACAATTTATTCTGGGCGCTAATGAAGTATTAAAAATCATGAGATTGCTTGGTGTAAAGGAATTTATTGCTAAGCATGAAAGTCCCGCGTGCGGCTATGGAAAAATCTATGATGGCACTTTCACGGGCAAGATTATTAACGGTGATGGCGTAACGACTGCTTTATTGAAAAGAAATTGAATAACTATTATTATGGAAGAACTATTTGATTTCATTTAAAGAATTTATTTTACTTTAAGAAGAAATTTTTATTAAATAAAAATTTATAATAAATCGTTGTAATTTAAAAAGGGAATAAATATGCCTAAAATAATTGCTAATAATATCGAGATTGAGTATGACACGTTTGGAGATCCCACATCTAATCCATTACTCCTAATTATGGGGCTTGGCGCTCAAATGATTTTTTGGGAAGAGGAATTCTGCGAACTACTTGTAAATCAAGGTTTTTTTGTGATTCGATTCGATAATCGAGATGTTGGTTTATCGACTAAATTTGAAGAAGCAGGTGTGCCAGATATAATGAAACTGGTCATAGCGGCTCAACGGGGTGAGAAAATTGAATCTCCTTATACTTTGGAAGATATGGCTGATGATGCAATTGGTCTTCTAGATGCTCTTAAGATTGATAAAGCCCATATTTGTGGTGCTTCGATGGGTGCAATGATTGTTCAGGTTATAGCGGTTCGATATCCCTCCCGAGTTTTAAGTCTTACTTCTATTATGGGATCTACCGGAAATCCTGACCTTCCACAGCCAAAACAAGAGGCAATGAAAGTACTTCTTACACCTGCGCCAACTGAACGTGAGGCTTATATTGAGGAATCTGTAAAACGTTGGCGGGTTCCTTATGGTACTGGCTTTCCTTTCGATGTAAAAAGAAGGCGAAAAATGGCAGCAAGAGCGTATGACCGTAGTTTCTATCCGCAGAGTTTCGCTCGCCAATTAGCTGCGGTTCTTGCAAGTGGTAATCGGAAGCCAACATTGGCATCAATAAAAGTACCAACACTTGTAATTCACGGAGGAGATGATCCACTTGTGCCCGTTGAAGGTGGTAAAGATACCGCAGAAGCAATACCTGGTGCAGAATTGCTAATTATAAATGGCAGGGGACATAGCTTGCCACCTGAAACTTGGCCACAAATTGTGGATGCGATTGCAAAGAATACAGCTAAAGTTTAAAAGTGGAAAAAAGAAGATAAAGACTTTCAAAATATTCTAAAAGTTATTTTCTTGCCAATTTAATTCCTTTTTTTTTCAAACTCTTCATTACAATAGGATTGTTAATTAGAGTCTCATATTCCAAGTCGGGAATTCCTAAACTTTCAATTTGTTTCTCAGAAAATTAATCAACAAGAATAGCGGCTCTGCTTTTAATTCTATATTTCTTAAGTAATTCCAACGCATTTAGCTGGTTTTTGAAAATTTCATCATCCGCACCGGTAATTTGTTCAAAAATTTTCTCATCAACTCCTTTTAAAGAAACTCTAACATAAGTATTCTTAAAATTGCTTAATTCCTTAATATAATCTTTATTTAATAGTAATCCTTTGGTTTCAAGAATGAATAATTTATTTTCAGGAATTGAATTTATAAGTTTAAATAAATGTTTCTTACAGATTGTCGATTCTCCACCACTTACTCTCACTAATGCGTAATTCATTTTAATTAATTTTTCACTAACTTCTCTCGGTGTATAAAACTTTTTTATTGGATACAAAATTCAGTGATTTGGAGGATTTCAAATAGAAATTGCGTTTAAATTAGGAGAAAAAGAGAAAATTTAGGTGAACTGTTAAAAATAGGGTCAATTTCCAATGAGAAACGCTAAAGCAAAGAGGAAATATCTAAAAAGAAGGAGGGCTAGATTTCAAGGAATTATGTTCTACTGCTATGAAGTATTTGGCTCAGTTTGAAGCGTGAATTAACTACTAACTCAAGTTTCGACCAATTTCAAAAGCTCGAAGCATTACATCTTCCTTTTTATCAACAGTGTCTTCTTCAGTTAATCCTACTTTGGGAACAATCAGTCTTTCAATTACTGGAATTTCTAGAACATCCATCACTACATTAATAGGTTCAATGGTTTCTTGGAGCAAATCGGTACAACCTTGCACGATAATAATGGCTTTCTTGTCGCTAGGTACGCGGGATCGCTTGGTTACATTTTTTAGTTCGTCCACTTCATAAATCAACTGACTAGTACAAAACCGATCCAACCAGTTTTTCATATAACCAGTGACTGACCGGTTGAAAGAGGGTGTTGCAACGATAAGTATATCAGCTTCGAAAAGCTGTTTGAGATGCTCCTGGAAGCCATCATTAATTGGGCAAACGCCGGTTTCATAACATTCTCCACACCAATTACAATAATTTAGGTGGAGATCAACCAGATGAACTATTTCACACTGATGATTGTTTTCACAGGCTCCCCGGAATATCTCGCTGATTAGCGTGAATGTATTCCCATCTTTGTGAGGGCTGCCATTGATAGCCAATATTTTCATTTGAACCTTTCTCTGAGTATATAATTTTTTGCACCTAACTATTTATTATATTTTACAGAAATATTTAAAATTTTACTGACAGAAAGACTAACCTTCTAATTGTTTATAAAAATTTGGTAATTTCTATAAAATTCCAAAATTTATTCCAATCATCAATCTTTCCTTTTTTAGAAAGACCAGCCTTAAGGTTATCGGGC
>JAHLWE010000147.1 GCA_019058135.1 Promethearchaeota archaeon
GATTATTGGCCAAGTTCACCTTCAAATGGAGGTAAATTTGGAAGTGGGGGTAGAGGTTTTTTAAGATCAAATGATCCCAATAGAGGTGATTCACATTATTGGATGGTTTGGCATGCAGGGAAACCTTTTTCTGCTTATAGAAAATTTAATTCAAGATTTATGTCAGAATTTGGATTTGAATCATTTCCATCAATGAAAACTATATCATTTTTTTGCCCACCTGACCAATTTGATATATACTCACCAATTATGGAAAATCATCAGAAAAATGCAGCCGGAAATAAGAAAATCCTAAAGTATATGAAGAAACGGTTTATAATCCCTAAAAAGTTTGAAAATCAAGTCATTTTATCTCAAATCACCCAAGCAGAGGCAATCGAATATGGAGTAGAACATTGGCGCCGCAATCGTAACAAATTTCATTGTATGGGCTCTCTCTATTGGCAATTAAATGATTGCTGGCCTGTAGCGTCGTGGAGCTCGATAGATTACTTTATTCGATGGAAAGCTCTTCATTATTTTGGTAAAAGGTTTTATCAACCAGTTTTTCCTAGCGTTAAAGAAGATAAAGAATCTGTCGAGTTCTGGATAACTAATGATTTAAGAACTTCTTGTGAGTTTATATTAAATTGGAAAATTATGAATTCTACTGGAATGATGCTAAAGCATGGTTCATTTAATTCGGAAATTTTACCATGCACTTCATTAAAAGTAGGAACTATTACTATGAGCGAAATAAATAGAGACGAGATAAAGAGACAAAACAATGTGGTTTTTTTCAAATTAAAATATATACAAAATGGAAAAAAGATAATATCTCATGGATTTCGATTGTTTGATGCTCCAAAAAAGTTTAATCTGCTTGATCCTGAACTTTCATATAAATTTGAAGATGTTTCTTTAAGTGAAAGTAATGCAAAATTAAAAATTCAAAATAATAACATTGCTTTTTATGTATTCATAGATTCTGGATTAGTGGATTTCATAGCTTCTGATAATTTTTTCTCTATGGAACCAAATGAATCACGAATAATTACGTTATATAACATTAAACCTATTAATCGTGAGAAAAAGCTTTCAAAACAAGAAATTCGGGATTCAATTAAAATTCGGTCTTTATTTGATTTAATTAGAAATTAAATTCATTTAACTTTTTTTTAAAAGAATCAAGTAATCCCAAATTATTTTGAATGAGAACAAATAAAAGTCAAATTAGTAAGAATTAATAAAAATAAAATTATATATAGAATAAACTGGTTAATTAATGATCAGGTTATCAATTTTATTAAATTCATATAAAATTATAATAATTTAATAAATTTTGTTCATGCGAAGTTTGAAACGGGTCCCTTATTCGCACGGGCTGAAACCAGCAACCCCTATCGAATAGATTTCAAACGAAATCATCTTCGATTACTTTTTTGAGAATATTTAAAGTGCCATTTACGTCGGTATTTAATTATTAATTGGCATCTTTAAATAATATATTTTTTTAAATTATGTTTCTAATGCAATTTTTCTGCTTTTATTCTGATTCTAACAATAACCTCCTATATTTTTATTACGGAAATATCAATAATTTTTAATATATAAATTAAACGACCCTTAAGATTTTTAATAAAATATATTATGCATATTTACTTTATTTTGGTCTGGAAATTTTTAATAAATTTAAAACCTCAAATGTTTTCATAATAAGATTTGAATAAATTTTAATATGTACAAACATAAATTAAATAATTCTTATGATTTTTAATAAAAAATAGAATGATATTAATTCTTTCCAGATTAAAGAATAGAAGTCGTATCTTAAAAATAGTTGAGTTTAATGTCGCAACAAAATTTTGATTATGATGTTAGTATAATTGGTGGAGGTCCAGGTGGATCTACTGCGGGTTATTTATTGAGTAAGCTCGGACTTAATGTACAAATAATTGATAAGGATATTTTTCCACGACAAAAGCTATGTGGAGGCATAATTACTTTTAAAACCCTTGACCTATTAAATAGGTTATATAAAGAAACGACGGAAACTCTTCTGGATAAAAAAATTATAAATTACCACACAAATCGTTTTGAAATTAATTATAAAGTAAAAAGAATAATGTCAATTAATATTTCTAAGTTTCCTTTTTACTTAGTGGATAGGCGAGTGTATGATAATTTCCTCTTGAATAAAGCGAAGGAAGCAGGTGTAGATGTAATTGAAGGTAATGAAGTCAAGAAAGTAAATTTAGAAACTTGTGAAATTAATTTGTCGAAAGGTGATAAATTTAAAACAAAATTAATCATCGGTGCTGATGGGGCTAATAGTATAGTAAAGCAAGAATTTATACGTAATGGAATAATTAGAAAATCCAAATGGAATTATAATTTAGCTACAGGGCTTGAATGTTTTATTGATAGAAAAAATTTAGAAAAAAACCTTTTTAAATATCCTATGATTTCATTTGGATTTTTAAGATATGGATATAATTGGTTATTTCCAAATAAAAACCAGGTAATTGTGGGTGTAGGGGGCCTTAATAGAAAAAATAAAGGTCTTTTCAAAAGAGCATTAAATAGATTCATATCTGCTTTGAAAATAAATCCCGATGTCGTCTCTAGAGTATCAGGGCATCCCATTCCTTATGGAAATTTCCATATTACCCCTATATATAAAGATAAAATAATTTTAATAGGTGATGCAGCGGGTATTGCTGACCCATTTTGGGGAGAAGGAATTTATTACACTCAAAAAACCGCAGAGTATGCGTCTTTAGCAATTTCAAAAAATTTTAAAAATTTTAAAAATTTAAAAAATTCTGCCATCCTCTATTTACGTCTATTAAGTAAGTATATTTATTCGGAGTTAAGATATGCATTGAAGTTTAGATGGCTTATTTTTAATCCAATAAATACCTTTTTTAATTATTATCCCACACATCTAATGTTAAAATTAATGAGAAACAAATTAATAGATATAACACAAGGGATAAGATCCTATAGATGGGGCCTGAAAAAATTTTTTAAACTTGGAACATATCTTCAATGAAATTATGTAAAGGTTAATTGTCAGAAATTTTTTTCTGCCCATACCAATCTTTTAAGTCCTCTAATCTTGATTTTATTTCTAAAAGAAGTTCACCTTTTGCGTCTTTATTAATTATTTCAAATAGTTCTTTGCAAATATCAGAATTATCTTTTGCTATATTGTCATTCCATTCTGGGTCTTTTGCTAAATCAAATAGTTTTTGGTCAGATCTATCATTAGATGTGATTAATGCATAGTGATCATCTTTATATAGTGTATACACACTAAATCCGCATGTAATATAATCTCGATTTTCAATTTCATGATCATTTTCCTTATAAAATAATGAAAGATCAATACCCTCAAAAGCATCCAGCTTATCTTTCCCTAAAAATCCGAAAATTGTTGGTAAAATATCATGATTATAAACATAAGACTTCTTAATTCTTTTTGGACCATTTAGACCACCAGGAGGTTTGATCATAAAAGGGATATCTACAAGTTCAGGATATAAAAACATCGGAATTTTACCTGTTGCGTTATGCTCACCTATACTATGCCCATGATCGCTTATTAAAATAATTAAAGAATCTTCATACAATTCCATATTTTTTAATTCTCTAATAAAATATCCAAACCAATAATCACACATAGAAACCTCACCCGCATAGCAAGCTCTCATATATTTCAATTCTCCATCGGTAATATAATCTAAATTTGCACTATATGCTGGTTGGATTACTTTTTTTCCATTATAATTCTTATCTACGTATAATTTAAGATATTTCTTAGGAGGATCCAAAGGCTCGTGGGGATCAAACTCATCGATAACACATAGGACTTTTTTTGAATCTTTTGTATCTCTAATAAATTCAATAGCTTGTTTAAAAGTTTGTGCAGGAAAATAATCATTCTTCTCTTTCCTATCCTGCACATTACTAAAATATTTTTTTAATATAGAACTTTGTCGCATCCTACCTCCAAGATGTTTGCAAATATGTTCTTTTACTTTTCGATTCAGTTCAAAATTGCCTCCTCTTAACCGCGCTCTAAATTTATCATTCTCATGACCTCTAATCCAATTCCATTGATCAAATCCAAGGTGAAAATTCATATTAGGCTTAAATTGATGGTAAGTACTCGTTATAAATGAAGTAATATATAGATCTTTTTTCAAATATTCTGCTAAATGAGTCTGGTGTGGAGGTATGGGATCCCATCCTAGGATTTTAACTATGTCATCTGTTCGAAGAGCTGGCTTTTTATGATTAAAGGGAAAAGTTCGTATTCCAGTATGTATTGCTCTGCGC
>JAHLWE010000148.1 GCA_019058135.1 Promethearchaeota archaeon
ATCTATATTTAAATTTTTCTTAAAAAACTCGACGAATAGTTATATATTAATCAAATATAGGTATCGCCATTCTCATAGGTAAGCCTGTAGAATCATACTCATAATTTTTTGGAATAAAATTGAGATTATCTATTCCTAGAGAAGCAGATAATGCCAACACTAATGAATCTAAAATGTCATCCACAGCTACATTTTTCTTTTCAAACTTTTGCAATCCATTTTTTAATATTGATTTGGTTGCTTCAAAATGGGAATTGAGCAAATTTATTCGTTCATTAATTCCTTGTTTCGTTTTTTTATAGAATTTTAATGGCTTTCCTTCGGCTAGTGCCATGAAGCATAATTCAGGATGGGATTCTATAAAAGCTTGCCGTGCCTTAGTATTATTTTGTAATAAATTATCAACATCTTTGATTTTAGCTTTTATATTCCAAGTTTGCTTTGATAATCCCTTTCCTGTTAATTTTCTATTAATTTCATTAGCAAGAGGATATGAATCAATAGAAAGAACAGCACGACATGGTGTTGGAAAGATACTTGAAGATCTATTTCTTGTAAGAAGCTTACGCGCAGCACTATCGCATAATCTTGGAGTTGTTCCTTTATCACGTAATCCAATTGGAATATCTATAAGAATTAATTTTACGTTGAAGTATTTATTCCATAATTTATCAATAGACGAAAATATTTCGATCTCCCATTTAACTTGAGAATTAGTGGAAATACTGATCCAACCTTTCTGACACCCATCTACACCAATGTAGAATGAATTACTGTTCATCTATGTTCTTCTCTTAGGATAATATTTTTTTATTTCACAAATATGATTATATAGGCATTTTTTACAATTCCGGGGAATTGTTTTACAACCATGTATTAATGCATAAGATGCAGCGAGTTTTGCATTTTCAAGATTAAATTTTCTTAAATTGCTATCTTCGCTCTTAATTTTAAAGATTTTACCTGGTATTCCAGTTCGCCCAGCCCAAGATACATTTGTTAACCCTGTATTTCGAGCAATTTCAACCATTTCTTTCATGAACTCTTTTGTTGCTCCCATGTGGCCTTCCAAAATAAAATTAGGTAGAAATGCTAGAAAACATATAGGAACAGTGAAATCAAGCTGTGCAATAAATTCTGATAATGCCTTGATTTCTTCTTTTTCAACAATCTCTGGGATGGCCAAAATTCGAATTTCCCAGATTTTTTCTCTCCATTTTGAGATTAAAATCTCTGCATTTCTCAAGACTGGTTCCACATTTGCACCTGTTAAAGCTGAAAAAGTTTCCTGATAAAAAGCCTTAATATCATATGTAAACGTTGTAGTTAATTTGGCTATTTTTTCAAAAGATTTCACTGTCATGTATCCGTTTGTATCATAATTAACTTTTACATTTGGCTGAAGTTTTCGAGCTTCTTTTATAATATCAATAACATAAGGAAGCGATGGTGTTGGGGCTCCTCCACTAAAAAAAATATAATCCGCATTTATCATTCTTCCAAAAGGAGAACTCATCCTCTCTAAAGCTTCTTGAGCTAATTTTTTAGGCTCAACCCAACCTCTTAATATATTGGTTTGGTCTGGATAATGCGCAATTGAAAAATTTTGGCAATTTAGACATCTAAAATTACAACCCGCTAAAAATATGGTATATGATTCGGGCGGGGCAGGATGTAATTGGCAACTAGCAACTATAGGAGAACTAATTTTACAAACACCTAATTCTCCTTCATTTCTATTTACTCCACATCTCCATTCACATAATTCACAGTGTTCTAATTCCGGATAGGTAATTTTTTTCACAAATTTTTAATAATTCTCTTTTAATAAATTAGTTTAGTTTAATCTAATACTTTTTTTTTACCCATTTTGGATATTGAGTATATTAATGAAAGAAATACAAAAATTTTATTATGATATATAAGATTCAATTGACAAGGAACTTTTAAAAACATAAGATATTTAAAAGCATTAGAGTCTGTTAGACTTTCCTCATTAAGAAAGGGATTATCAAATGTGTTTAGTTAAATTTATTAGGGACATACAAGTAAAATTTGAAGCAATTCCTACTCTGGGTGCTATTTTTTATAATGCTTTTATAAAAAAGCTTCTAAGCAAATCAGAAATTAAAATTGCCCTAACTATTATTCAAAGAATAGAAAAGGGAATTCTCATAGATATTGGTTCAGGAACGGGTTTTTTATCAATAGAAATAGCAAAAAGGGCACCAGAGCTCACGATTTATGGGATTGATTTGAGTAAGAAAATGGTAGAGATTGCAACGCGTAATGCGAAAGACATTAAAAATATACAATTTAAATTAAGTAATGCTACCGACTTACCATTTAAAGATGAATCAATTGATTTTATTGTAAGTACAGGTTCATTTCATCACTGGAAGAATTCAATTAAAGTTTTCAATGAATGTTACCGCGTTTTGAAAAGTAATGGAGAAGGATGGATATATGATGGATGTTCTGACCTTCCTAATGAAGAAGTTAATGAATTGATAAAAAAATACGGATTTCTACGGTATTTAGTAATGAGCCGTATCCCTAAGCTACATGGTTTTACATGGGAAGAATATAACACTAAAATTAAAAATATTTTAGATCGAACTAAATTCAAAGATAGATATCAAATGGTGCTAATAGATACTTGGATGAAGATTAAACTCAAAAAATATAGATAAGCTAATAGTTAAATTTAATCCTTCTGAATTTCTGTACGCAATTTATGAGGATATGTTTTTTTATCATCTATTATATGAATTACTTCATGTCCGGCTATTACTAACTGTTCTGCTATCCATCTGCGATGGCATCTAAACCAAACTATTTCAGCACACATTATAGCGGTTCTTCCTGACTTGGAAATTGTTAAAAGCTTGTTCAGCCCTTCCTTGAATGTTTTGGTATTCATATATTTAGCATATCCTCCCTTTCGGAAACCTCCTAAATCATCTCCTAGCCATATATAGTTTATTTCTAAGTCTGGTAGTCGCAATTGCAAATTCTTTTGATTGAAATGTGGAAATTTCTGAGAGCTTGGAAAACGCCTTACATCTACTAGTTTCTCTATATTGTATTGCTTCAATAATGAGATTAGAACTTCAAAACTACGGGTAGAATGACCTATTGTCCAAATCTTCATATTAGATACTCTATTTTCTTTTTGAATTTAGATACCCCACAAGATTTTTCATTCTAACTAGCTTTATTTTCACTAACTTGTTTAATATAATTTTTCCTTTTTCTTCTCGCACCATATATTTTTACTTCTCTTATTTTATAAACCTGTCAAGATTTGATGTTAGATGATCATCTCTAAGTTTTTTTCTTTTCTATTTTATCCTTATGTAAATTTAAGTAATCTATTATATCTTGTGGTGATTCTACTTCAATTGCACCTTCATCTATTAATTTTAATGGCAATTCTGAAACTTTGCGATTGTAATCAATGGGTTTTAAGGCAAAGATTATTTTTTTTTGTTCTTTGGCAAATCTGACTTCATGACTAGTACCACTTTTTAAACTTCCTTCTATAATCAGAGATGCTTGAGTTAATCCACTAATAACCCTATTTCTATTTATTAAACCGAACTTATTCATTTTTTCATTATTATTATATTCAGAAATTAGTGCCCCTTCTCTAATTATCTCTTGAGCAAGTTCAGAATGTTCTTTTGGATAAATGCCTTCAACCCCATGTCCTAATACTGCAATTGTTTTACCTCCACCTTCTAATGCACCTAAATGTGCTTCTATATCTATTCCCCTTGCTAGACCACTAACAATAACATATCCCATTTCAGCTAGACTTTTTGCTATAGATCTGGTTTTAGTATGACCGTAAAAAGATGGATTACAAGTGCCAATAATAGAAATTGATTTTTTTAATTCATTGAAAATTAGGTTTCCCTTTAGGTATAAATAAATTGGTGGATTTTTTATTTTCTTTAATGGGATTGGATAATTTTTATTAAAAAAGGAGATAGGTTTAATATCTTTATAATAGATATTTTTTATATAATTATCAATCTCTTTTTTAGCCACATCCTTATTATTCTGTTTTTCACGTATTTGATTTAAAATCTTCTCGTCTTTTATTATTTTATTATATTCCTCAATAGAAGAATTAAATGCATATTCAAGATTTCCAAAATAATTATAAATTTTTTGTAATTTTTTAATCCCTAATCCTTGAATTCCTTTAAATAAAAATAGATATAAATCAGATCCATCTATTTCCAATTTTTATTCACAATTTTTTCTAGTAATCTCATATTAAATGATAATAGACAATCTATTAAATTTTAAGGACTATTTTGGATTAGAGTAAATTCAATCTTAATTATTTAAGATATTATTAATAATTAAATTTATTAAAAGAGTCGGCCCCTTCGTTTAATGCGAGAAAATGAATTGGATTCCCCCTATAAGAAGAACTCTCCTCAACTTTCCACCGTGTCAGGTTGTTTCCATGTTCCATGTAAAACAATCATATCTATAAGAATGGTTTATTTTCCTGAGATTTCATGTTATAAAACAATCCTTTTTGGCTTAAACGAAGGATTATTAATAAAATCCAAAATCGACATATAGACCCAAAAGATAAATATTATTAGAATTAACCAACTCCACATTCTTTAATTTTATTATTAAAAACCTAATAATTTCACTAAATCTTTATGCATCGAAATGGTATAAGAATTTAATTTTTTTTAATTATTTTTACGGGAATTATACCTTTCCATATTATTTTGTAGCCAATATAATCTAAAGCTTTTAGAGTTAGCTTATATTTTTCCAAAATAATCTCGATTTCTTTGTATTCTTTCTCATTGCCTATTTCTTCCTTCAATTTATCTAAATATCTTTGTGAAACAATTTTATCTCCTATGATAAAATAATTTGGTATGTTTAATCTTATTAAAGCTTCAGGGATTATATTCAATTCTTTTGCCTTTTCTTTTATTAGAACCATTTCTTTTTTTATTTCTATTTTTTGAATATTTGTTATTTCTTTTTGAATGTGCTTTTGTTCCATTTCTTTTAAAATTTTTATAATTGGCTTTAGAGGAATTTTTTTTTTATAAAATATAACCTCCCCTGTAAAGTCTTCCTTTCTGCAATTTAGATTTTGATTAACTGCTACTATTATTTTATGTTCGGCATTTTTAAGCTTCCATATTTTCTTTTTTAAATATTCGGGTGTCCAAAAACCAACTACTTCCAAATAACATACTAAACCATACTTATAAAAACCAAAATCTGGAATTGTAACATATTTTCCTGCTTTAATTATTGTTGGTTCTCTTTTTATTTCCCAACCTAGGTTAAATATTTTAAAATCATGATAAAATTGTGCTTCGACTTCACTATCAAAATGTGTTATGGGTTCGGTATAATGAGGTAATAGGATATCTTCGTAGGAATTTAACTCAAAATTATATATTCTTGGTTCATTTCCCCATTTTGTTTCAATCTTTGCCTTTATTTTCCATTTATCAGTATTTGTTATATGAGGCAGTAGCTTTGCTAAGGATGTCCCATATTTTTTAGTATTTTTGAACAAAGAGCCAGGTCCAGTAACTTTTATTTCATTTTCTTCTATCTCATATATTAACCCAAGATAATTTATCTGTCTAAAAATTTTTTGATAATTTCCTTCCACCACAAAAGTTAATTCTAATGCATCAAATAACAACGTTTGAGTTAAGGATAAATTATACTTTTTTATTAACTCTAAGGATGAGATGGGATTAAGTTTTTTTAATATTTGTTCTTCTTGTAAGTCAGAAAAAAATGCTTCTTCTATTTCTTCTTTTGATGCATTGAAATATTTGCTTGCTTCTTCAAAGACTTTATCTCTTTCATCCTCATTAATAACAAAACCTCTTTCAAATAAAAACATTCTAACTTCTGTGCAATTTAATATTGAATTTATTTCAAATTCGCATCTTCTTTTTAATAGAAAACTTATACCTCTAATGATTTTATAATTTTTATCTCCTTGTTCCAATTCCTCCAGTTTTTCTTGAAGTTCTTTATATTTTATTCCTATAAATTTTTGAAATATATTTATCAATATTTCTGCCAGATTAATATTCTTAAGATATTTTGGTTTAATATTACCTTTCCTTTTATAAGTGATAAGCAAATCTTTTGGTAGCATTATTTTTTTCTCCTATATGAAGTTCTAACTTCCATAGTTTCTTTTGTTACAAGTTCATATAATAAAGCTTTTTTATTTTTTCCAGGTCTTAATAACCTGCCTAACCTTTGAGTAAATTCTCTTGAACTTCCAGTTCCACTGATAATTATACCCACATTTGCTTCTGGAACGTCGATTCCTTCATCTAGGACTTGAGAAGAAACTATGGCAGTATATTTCCCTTTTTTAAATTTTGTTAGAATTTCTTCTCTTTCCTTGTTATTTGTTCTATATGTTATACAAGGGATAAGAAATTTTTTTGAAATATTATAAACCATATCATTATATCTTGTAAAAATAATTATTCTATTATCTTTATTTAAGAACTCTTTAATTTGCTCTATCTTATTTTTTGAATTATAAGCTATTCTCTCTGCTTTATTTCTAGATAAAATTGCTTTTCTTGCCTCGGGGTCATATCCGGAACGTATTATTATTTTTTTAAAATCTCCTGGACTTTTCATTTTAATATTTCTTGAGATCAAGTAATTTTTAAAAATTTTATAGGATTTCTCATAATCTTTTTTTTCTTCTTCTGTTAATTCGACATTTATTTTTATTATCTCATATTTTGCAAGATATTTCCCTATTAACTCATCTGGTTTTATCTCAAATACTATTCCTCCCATTAACCTTGGCAATTCTTTATGTAACCCATCTGCTCTTTCATACGTAGCAGTTAAACCTAATCTAAAAGGAGAAGCAAACAATTCAGCAATTTGTCTAAAACCTTCTGAGGGAAGATGATGTACCTCATCAAAAATAAGCAGTTTAAACTTATTTCCTAAATATTCAGCATTTATAAAAGCAGATTCATAAGTTGAGATTGTTATTGATTGTAAATCTTTTTTTACACCAGTATATTCTCCTATTCTTATAGAAAAAGCTCCTGCCAATTTTTCTTTCCATTGTTTAACCAAATTTAAGGTAGGAACAACAATAAATGTAGATGAGTTAATTTTTTCTATAATTTTGATTGCGAGGATTGTTTTTCCGGAGCCAGTTGGCATAACAATAACTCCAATTTTCTGGTTTAACCATCTTTCCACTGCTTTCTTCTGATATACTCTCAATTTAATATTTGAAGATAAATCAGGACAAGGAGTTAAACCTAAAACATTATCTTCATAGGCAATTTTTGAGTTTTCTAAATAATCAATTATATCCTTATAATGTAGAGCTTGTGCTCTATAGCATTTTGTTCTGTAATCCCATTTAGTATTTGGAATACTATATTCTCCGTCTATTAGGATCGTTCCTCGATAGTATGTAAGTTTCATTTACTTAAAAGGAATTTAATATTTAGTTAAAATTTAATTAAATAAGAATATATAGACAACTCAATCTCGATTTTTGTTTCTCTTTTTTTAGACATTTTTAATTACCATTTATTATTTTTTAATTGAGAGTTGGAAATTTAACTATCTTGAAATAATAGTTTAGTGCATAATTAATGTATATTTTTCCAGTGCTTCTTTATTAGGCTTTGTCCGTTAAAGCAACCTTTTTTATCAAAAAAATTTTCTTGTTCTTTGATAATTTCAATTAAAATTAGTCTCATTGATGGGTCATTGATAGATTTCTTTGGTGTTTTTCCTTGAAGGATTGGAAGTGGTTGATCAAACCAACGTTTTATCAGTTGTTTGTATAATTTTTCTTCTATATTTTTTTGAATAGATATATCATCATTTTGATAATCTTCTTCTATACATTCATCCATTTCCTCTGTAAATTCAACCATATCATCTAAATTTTTATCCACTTCATATGCATAATCCTCCATCTTATCCATTAATTTCTTATCCCTGAAATCTATCGGTTTTTTTTTTTCTAAGTAAATAAGCTTGTCTCCTAAAATTTCTCCCAATAATCCTTGCAACTCAACCATACTTTCTTTTGAATATGTTGCTAATAAAAGTTTAGATCCACTATATTCGACAGATCCACAAATGGCTTTTTGGGTATCATATAATTGATCAATAGATTTATTTAGATCTTTGCTTATCCATGATTTCGAGATAATTACTGTATCTTTGCAATATTCTATGATTTTATCAAAAAATTGCTCTTTAGGAAATGCAGCCAATTCCTCGAAAGTTAATTTTTTTTCACCTTCTAAATTTAATGAATTCGATTTATTAATGATAAAATCAAAGGAAAATTCCTCTGAAATTCTTAAATGTGATGTATTCAATTGAAATCGATCAGATTTTTGTTTTAACAATGTATAGATGTCATGCTCACTATTGGGTTTTATATCTCCTTGAGCCTTTGTGTAAAGAAAAATATTTCCATCGGGACTTAATATATTCGGAGTTATAGAGGAAATTTTTTGATTAAAAATGGAGGATATTTCAAAAATTATTGGACCATCCACTTTCAAATATTCTCGTAGTCGGGGATTAAATAATAAAGTCGAGTTTAAAGGGAGATGATAGTTTGAGAAATCTTGAATTAACGGCTTATATTCATTTATCAAGCTACTATATGGTTTTTTATTTATTTTTAATTCCCAATGCCACAGAAGATAAAATAATATACGAAGAAAAATATTTTTTTGCCTTGGGCTAATGATAAGAACGGATGTAGATAATAAGTTAAAATTATCAATTCTATACAATCGTCCAATAATTGTATCCCAAATGTGAATTTTACCTATAAATGTAGGATCTTTAAACTCATATTTTTTGCCCGTAAATACATTTCTAAGTTTAAACCATGAATTTAATCCACGTTTGACGTGTTTTTTAACTTCAATCACTTCAAAAATATCAAATTGACTATTAGCATAAGATTGGAAGAACTCTTTTTCTAAGGAAGAGGATTTTTTAAGATATCTTTTTGTAATTTCTTGGTACAAGGGAAATTTGTGTCTTGGAAAAATACGATCTACAACCATAGTTTCAAAATGTATTGCCGATTTGAAAGGATCCTCAGAATATCTAAACATATTTTCTTGTTCAGGTGCTGATAAAGAATATGAGTAAATAATTTCTTGAAACATCTCCATTATCGTCTGCATTTCAAGTCTTTTAGAAAGTTCATCCGATTCTTTTTTTATCGATAAATCTTGTTGATAAAGCCAGAAAAAATGTCTTGTTGCCTTGTTCCCTAATCGAATTTTAATATCTTTCAATTTGTTAAAAAGTCTTATTAAATTAAATGATTTATGATACGGTCGATAGCAACAATCTATAAAAGGTTTTTCACTTCCGCACCCACATAACTCTTTAAATCGTCTTGATTGCGATTGAGACGGTAAAGTTGGACGTGTATATATATTTTTATATTTTAAAAATTTAAAATGCTTGTTCGGAATTAAATATGATTTTGTTTTAAAAGTAGTATATTTCTTATTTTTACACAATTGAAGATGCCGACGATAATCTCTACTGTCTACATCTTTATCACAAATCGGGCATTTCATACTTCTTTTATTCATGATTATAATTTGTCCATTTTTACAAATTCAATATAAACTAGAAGATCTTTAGTTCTTTAACAATTATTAACCAAATATTATATATTTATCTTCTATAGATTTAAAGAAAATTAATATCTGATTGATAATTATCACTTTTTCTATAGATTCAGATGGAATCCCCCATATTCTTATTTTTTCGTATTCAAAAAGAATTATTGATTTTTTATTGGTAATTTGTCGATTCTTCGATAAATTCTCACCTTAGGGGGAAGTTAGTTTGGGAAAAAATTTATAAAAAATCAATAGATCTAATTCTATTATATTTGTAGGTAGGTATTTCCTTTATGTAAGAAATTTTATAAATAAGTCATAAATTATTTTTTTTAGGTAAATCTATTGGTGTTTCAATCCAGAATTCTCCATCATTTAATTTCGTTCTTTCTCCTCTATGAGTTTTGGATTTCATAAATACTTGGGTTTTTCCAACTTTTCTACCTTCAAAGATTAATAATTTCCCTTTAATCGTATCTCCTTCATTTGTATATGTTGTCAAACAAGTTTTCCCTCTTTTTTCAGTTTTTGACAGATTTCAAAAACTTTTTTTGCATTTAAATTATAGGAAAAAGCAATGTCGCTCGGATATTTTCTTTTTTCTTTATTTTTTTTCAAATACTTTATTATTATTTTTTCTATTTTATGATCAGATAATTCTTGAATCTCAATTACTTCTGATTTAACATCTATTTGAGGAACTATTAATTCACCGCTAATTAAGCCTTCAAATTTTTATTTTTATTCATTATTTTCATTTTTTAGAAACTCAACTTCTGATTTTAAAATTTCCATTTTTTTTAATAGATCTGATATTATTGTTGTTTTTTCATTTAATAGATCATCTGGGGATTTTACCGCTTTATTCACAGAAATTCTAGGATTATTATTCCAATAATTATTATAAGAGCATTATTTTTAATATTTTTATTTTTTAAGCAATTTCCTTGTAAGGTATGTAATCAACTTCTAATTTTTCATTTTTACCCACCTTTTTAATTCCAGAATCAGTGGTTACGATTCTAGCGTAGTGATGTTTGCTATAAGCTAAGATATAGCTATCAACAATTGATAAGTTATTTTTTTGATATTTATTTCTAATTTTACCTGCTAATAAAGCAATATTATCATTAATTTTAGCAATTATTGAACTGGTTAATGATTTAATTTGATATATTTTAGATTCAACAGTAGAGAATCCATAAATTTTTGACAATTTATAAAATATTTCTGTAATTAAGATTTCGAATAGAATGAGATTTCTTGTATTATTTTTAATCTTGCCAATATCTATTCCATTTAATTGGTAATTGATTATTAATTAAAAATTCAAATACAGTAGTATCAAAAATATAATTCTTCAATCTAAATTACTCCACAGATTTAGGATACGAGACTCTCTCAAGTTTAATTTCGCCATCTTTATTACAGGCTATTAATATGCTATTTTTATCTCTTGATATAATTAAGCATTCTCCTGGCGCTATTTTTTCATAAATAGGAATTTCAGTACTTTCTTTTTCTGGCATAATTACTCTGCCTTTTTAATTCTTTTTCATTATTAGTTTGTATTATTAACATTAAATTGTATATTATTATTATTTTATTTTTTTTTATTGATATTAAATGATTCTAAAAAATATGAGAATTAATAATGTTTTTATAAAATTTCGTTAAATATCAAAAAGTTTTGGATTATTTAATTACTCTATGCATTCGATTTTCCATTGTCCCTTTCCCTTTAACGGTTTTTCCTTTCCACATTCCTTCGGCGTCAAGGATATAATTAGTTATAGATTGATTTTCTTTAGCCATTGCTCCATGCCAAGAAATTTTAGTGGATGGCGTCATTTCAGGTCTAAAAGTGGTTTCGCTTTTACAATTTATCTGACAAAAATCTTAAAAATCATTATTTATATTTTATCTGTATTTAAAGATAAAGTATAGATGTGAAGAAAATTTCCATTATCTTATTTAGTAAATGGAAAAAATTAACAATAAAATCATCTTTAAAACAATTTTAGTTTATTATTTTTTATTTTGTCATAATCATTTGGGGAATAAAAATCGTGAGTAAACAAGATTTTGATATTAAAGTTGAAAATGAGAAATTAGAGGAAAGAGATGATCGGGAAGATTATGATTATGAGGGTAATCCATTATATAAAATTGTAAATATTGTTGGTACTGTTGAGGTAGAAATATTAAAAGAAATCGATTTAACTCAAATCGCACGAACTCAGCCTAATGTTGAATATAATCCAGAACTCTTTCCAGGTCTCGTAATGAGGATTGAAAAACCACATGCCACAGGATTAATATTTTCGAATGGTAAAATGGTGATAACTGGTCTTAAAGATGTACTTGAAGCAGATAAGGTTGTTAAAAAGATACTTAAAAATATTCGAAAAGCTGGGCTTGACGTAAGAAATCCAAAAATTACCCCTCAAAATATTGTAGCGACTGGAGATCTTCATGCAAATATAGATTTAAACATGGCTGTTATGATACTGGAAAATACTATGTATGAACCTGAAGTTTTCCCTGGATTGATTTATAAAATGCATAATCCAAACATTGTCTTTAACATTTTTTCAACAGGAAGGTTTGTGTGTTTAGGTGCTAAAGAAAAGGATACAATTAAAGAAGGCATTTTGAAATTAAAAAAACAAGTGCATGAAATAGGTGTCGTTAGGAAGAATTTGGATTCGATTGATAATGAAAATAGATCTTTTCTTTAATTTTTTAATTACTAAACACGTATTTCTTTTAGGTTATTTAATTACTCTATGCATTTGGTTTTCCATTGTCCCCTTCCCTTTAATGGTTTTTCCTTTCCATGTTCCGTCAGCGTCAAGGATATAATTAGTTATGGCTTGATTTTCTTTAGCCATTGCTCCGTGCCAAGAGAGTTTAGTGGTGGACACCATTTTCAAGTCTAAGAGGGGTTCTCCCGTGGAATCTTTCCCAGCGGTCACTTTCCATTCAATTGGTACTTTAGTTGGAACATTATCATCTGCACCGTAGCCTACTTCCTTTATTTGGAAATCTCCCGGTTGGAAGTGATACCACTCACCATTCATGACGGCAGCCCCTTCCCCGGCTATATAAATTCCCTCATCCTTAAGGTCAAGCGTATGGTAGAAGAGATGGACTTGTCCTTCGGGAAACTGTAAATTGAGCCATCTCCAATCATAGATGTCTAAATTTGAAAAAATACCTAATCCATGCTCGATGATACCTCTCCCATTAGAAACGTGAATTTTTTTTCCTTGCGTTTCTATGGTGCCCGTTACTTTTATTGCGAAAATATCATAGAATTGTTCGGCTATTGAAGGCGAAACAGCAAGTCGATTATTATAATAGACTAATACTCCTTTCGGGTCTATTGCTTCATAGGCTAAATTTCCTTTGATATCAAGTTTTCTATCATGGAAAATCAATTTATAGCCATCTGGCCATATACCATCGAATTCGAAGTCGCATTCTTCGAAATGTACCTCTTGGTGAAAGCGCTTTTTAGAAAGATTTTCGAAAATTCCCTTACCGAAAAACCTTACCCATTGGCCAGATTTAAAGTTCTCAGAGAGGAGGGAACCATCAAAAACTGAAAATTTCAAATCGGGTGCATTGACCCAAAATACCCGGAATACGCTATCGAAGATTTCGTGGGATGTTTCTTCATTGGAGTTGAACATAATATAGATCATACCTTCTTCCATTGCTCCTCCGGTAACTTCAGTAGTGGGCATGATTGGTTCCTCAAGATGCTGATTTGCTTTTGTAAATTTATCCATTCGAGTTCTATTGGCTCTCTTCATTTTAATTATGGTGCCTAAATTTTTCAGGATGAATTTCAAGGTGATTTTGGGTTGTATTTCATCAGTAGCCATATTAATCACTTCAAGAATTTTATAATTTTACTTTTATTTAACAATTGGAACGTCATATCTTATATAATTTTTGTTATTTACATACCTTAGGAAAAAAATTTTTAGATTTGTGGTAATCAAACATTAAAAAAAGTTAATATTTACACTTTAAGATTACTCTATGTCTGAAAATTAAGTTTTTAGTAAAGTTTAAATTTCTAGAGTAATTTTTTTTCCAGATGAAATATGTTATGGGTAACAAGAGAGTATGTACATGTAGATAGAGTAGCCTGTCCTTGGTTAATTAAGAGATTTATTGATAAACGATCTCAGTTTATTTTTCTACCTAGAGCTGAAATACCTGATTTTGTGGCGAAAACTGATGCTATTCCTTTCGATACAGGTTCGGGAATTGAACTTGATCACCATGTATGTAATGGTGAGAAACATTGTACGTTTGATGCGATTGTAGAAAAATACAAGTTAGATGTAGACGAGGCTTTAGGGAGAGTTAGAAAGCTTGTCAGAGCAGCTGATACTGGAGGATTGCAAGCAGAACCTTTTGCATGGGCGCTGGAAGTCATTGCGAACGGCGTTCCAATGATTGTAGACTCGGATCAGGAAGCCCTAGAGAAAGAGTTTCCCTTCTATGATGCAATTTACGCTTATTTCCAACAAGAAATAGTTCGAGAAAGATATAAAGGTGAAATAGAGAAATTGAAAACTCGAGGGGAGAAACAAGCATTCATAAAACAAAAAATACAAATCTAGTTCATACCTGTGGAAAAAGTATTAAATAATTTGCAAGAGTAAAATCGCATGTAGAATGATGTGCTTTCTTATGGCATACTTGAAAATTTATATATTTTGAAGATGAATTTGCCCTTATTCAATAAGATTACAGATGGAAAGAAGACGAGTTCCACTCCCTTTTTTATTGTATATTTTAATCTAAAAGATTTAAAGAATTTTAAGATGATTGTATGCGTCGCGATTTAAGTTATTTTTTGATTATAAGTCTGATTGGATTGTTTGTTATTTTTAGTTCCACCATGTCTAAAAGTCCAATCTTACCTCTCTTTGCGAAATCCTTGATGAGTTCTGATAGTGAAATGCAATATATTGGTTATGTTATTGCAGCTTCTACCGTGTCAGGAATATTAGTAAGTGCTGTTGCCGGTCGATTATCAGATATTTACGGTCGAAATAAACTCCTTTTAATTTCGATTATTATATTTATTACCGCTCCTTTTTTATATTTTTTAGCAACTAATATTTGGATATTAATGCTCATCCGTTTTTATCATGGCTTCTCGACAGCGATTTTCGTTCCAGTTGCAATGGCTGCTATTGCAGAATCCTATCCAGAACAAAAAGGAGAACGTATTTCAACTTTTTCTTCAATAACATATGTTGGTCGTTTTCTAGCTCCTTTAACCGGTGGAGCCATACTTTACGTCACAAATTATTACTATTATGGAGTCTACTTTGTTTGTGGTTTCTCAGCGATGATCGGGGTTCTTTTTAATTTATTTCTTTATCGAACCCGACAACATCAAACTAACCTCAAGCAAAAAGCAGAGAAAAATACTTTATTATTAAAAGAATTTTTTAAAGGTTTTAGGTATGTAATTAGCCACAAAAAAATTTTATTGACTAGTGTTGTTCAGGCTAGTCAATATTTTGCTTATGGGATCGTTGAAGCTTATATTGTTCTTTATGCCAAATCTCTTAACTATGAGGTTTGGTTAATTGGATTAATACCAGCAATTCTTATCTTATTATTGATTTTTATTAAACCAATAATGGGGAATTTATCAGATAAAATTGGACGTCGAACAATTATCTTAGTTGGGCTTATTATTGGTGGTATCGGAACATTATTTATTCCTTATATAATTAGCCCATTCTGGCTCATCGTCGACCTTTGTGGGTTTGGGATAGGAATGGCAATGGTGACTTCTTCTACTACCGCGTATGTATCAGATCTTTCTAGAAAAGAAGATTGTGGCGCTGCAATTGGAGTTCTCAGCACAATTATGGATATTGGGCAAACAATTGGACCCATTCTAAGTGGTTATATCTTGGTTATTTTTTCATACTGGGGTATTTTCTCAATGGTGGGTATCGTACTTCTGATAACTACAATTATCTTTTTATTATTGTAAATGTTTTTCTTGACTGTAAATATTCACTGATATGAAATTGTCCATTTCTTCTTTTGGTAAATTGTATAAGCCCATAACAGTTAAATAAAAGGCATATAGAATAAAATCATAATGGCTTTAAAATTAGAAAGAATAAGAAAACAAAAAAAAGATGATTTTTAATATTTTTGATAATACTATTGAATTCCAATATTTTTTAGGGAAGTTGCTACATAAAAAGCGTTGTTATTATTAGAAAGACAAAGTAGAGCGCCAAAATGAATAACACTGTCCAATAAACTATTCGTGTAATGTTCCAAATCATTTTTTTATCCATTTTTTACATTCCTCCATTTAAATTAAAAAGTGGTATCCATATAAGATAAGTGAGACTATAACGAGTAAGCCGACTGCAATCATGATTACAAGTTCAATTATGAATTTTTCTTTATCGCTTAATTTTTCCTCTTCTTTTTCCTGAGACATTTTAACCACCCTCAAATTGATTTGCATATTGAATTAGCCCAGAGGCACTAAATTTTGCCATTCTAATCTCTGTTTCAGTTTGAATACAAATTCCAACAATCCACGGATAATCTTTATTGATCGGGCATGTATAATAGCTTACGAAAATATCATCTCCTCTCACAACTACGCCTGTATAAGCAGTGTCTCCATTACTGGGTAAATCGAAAAGATGAATTAGGTGGTCTTTCGTTACTTCATAAATAGCTGTCCGTTTTCTACTCACGTGATTACCTATATCTATTCTTGGACCCAAATGATTTCTACCGGCAACGAATATTCTTGATCGATTATTTAAAGTAAAGAGTGTAGCACCGTCCATTCTGGTTTGAAAATCGGCATGATGGGACCAATTTCTATGATTATTATACGAGGTAGCAATAATTGTACCGGCATGAGGAGTGCCAAATTCATAGCCAGTCCAGCTGCTCATAGCACTAACTCGGAGTGTAGAAATAAATTCTCCGTTTGGTAAAAATTCCATACAAGCTTCACCACTGCCATATGTATCGTAGACTACAGAGACTTCCGTCCAATTGATACCATCTGTGGACTCCAGTAAAATTGTCATTCTTTTATTATTTTTTCTCCCGCTAGCCATAACATACCAAGTAATATTATCTTCAGTTAGTGGTCGCTGTCTGCCAAAAACCCATCCTGCTTCTGTTTTCCATCCATCTTCGTATAATACATTTACTTCTAATTCTTGTGGTTCTATCCAGGTTTCACCATCATTACTAACAGTCCAGTAGGTTGTATTTGGACCAGGGTCAAATCTAAAGTTGGGTAAAAAATAAAAGAAAAGCTTTCCGTTAATTTCTGTTATTAATGGATCTCTAACATCATTTTGCCCTGGACCCTTTATACTTGCTACTATTTCCCAACTTCCCTCGGATGCATCTTGAGATTTTGCAATTATCAGTTCCCCATTTTTGTCTTCAAGATGCCATTTAGATGATTGATAAGTGAGATAAAAATTCCCTTTCCAATAATATAATTTGGTGTTGGATTTGTGGTGTTTTTCCAATTGATTTCCAGTTGGTATTGCAGTATATGTTTCCAATTGTAACACCGGATCTGTTTCATAAGAGGGAGGAAGGCGAATATTCCAATAAATGAGCATTGTTCCTAAAACTGCGACAAGAGTGATTATTAGTGTAAATAAGATAACGACAACATATTTACCAGATTTTATGATTTTACCTTTAAAATTTCTTGAAGTTTCAGCTATAAAGAACACCTCCCGTAACACGTTAATTAGTAAAGAAAATATTCCGCACCCCATTAAACCAGCAAAAATAATTGCCCCAGTTAAACTAAGACTTACAGTTCCTTTACCCAACAACTCTAAAGTTCCCGTAGTTCCAATTATGAGCATTAATATTGCAGAGATAATTATTAATAGCAAAGGTTTAGTTATTTTGACTTTTAAATTTCTCACAGTAAATCCTCTTTTTTTATTATTTGTTATTTTTTAAAATTTTTATTTAAATTGATGTTATCAATTATACTTTTCTGGAACCATTATTTAAAGCTTTATATATTAAATTTCTGCAAACAAGATTCAAGAAAATTTACAATTACAGAAAAGATAGGAATAAGCGATATGTTGACTTAATAAGATAGCAAATAATCGAATTAGAAAAAATTAACTGGTTTAAGATTCTTTAGAGGATTCTACATATTCGCCTGATTGTATTTAGCAGTATTGCCCAATTTTAGGATTTTTATTATTTTAACCCATTTTTTTTAAAAAAATTGTTTAATCTTTTTGAATTAAACCAGATTACTTTTTTAGATTTATCTAAAGCTTTAAAATGAGTTTCATTTCCTGACCAAATTGGTGCATTTAAGAAAAGAGCACAGGCAACAAAAGGTACGTCATTTTCATGGAAAATTAAACTTCTAGCCTCAACAATCTTTGGTTCATATTGTTTGGGAGAAATTTCAATTATATCAAATTGGGAAAGAATAGAATTCACAGTTTCTTCCTGAAAATTTAATTTTTTTGAAAGATTCCTAAGAATTTCATCCCAAAATATAGCGGGTGCAAATAATTGAATTTCATCATTATCAATAATACAATTAAGAAGTTGTCTTTCGATGCCATTTTTATTATATATGGCTGAATATATTATGATGGTATCTATAACTAAGGGAATCATTTCTTAGATTCTTCCTTTAAGATTTTTGCTCTTATTTCTTCTCCAGATTTTATGATATCTTCTAAAGATAAATTCTTTTCTTTTAATTTTTTTTGAAATTCAATGCCAAAATCATCAATCTTCTTTTTCTTTGCTTCTATTATTAGTAATTTCAGTAATTCATCCATAGATTTTGCATTATATAATGATAGAAGATTCTTTAATTCCTTTTTGGTCTTATCTTTAATAGAAATTGTAGTATATGTCATGTTAACTTATATGATTTAATTATTTAATTATTTAATAAAATAATTATTCTATTAATAGTAAAATCATTATTTATTTTTATAGTTTTTTATCCTGAGGTAGATGGCATCTAACGGTTAGCATGAATTAGTTCGATTTCTAATTTTTTTATTATTTAATATCAAAAATTTTGCAAAAACCCTTACTAAATTCTGTTAATTCATAATATGAATAATTTCCTTCTTAGTAATTTTATAAATTAACTATAAATATGTAAAATACATATAATATCATAAATGATCATATTTAATTCATCTCCTTTAATCCATCTAACGAAAATTGGTAAAATAAGGTTTATTTTAAATTTATTTGATTTTATTGTTATTCCCGATAAAGTATATTCTGAGGTAATAGAAGAAGGAATAAAAGCGGGATTTTCCGATGCGATTCTTTTAAAAAATTATTTTAAAAATAAAAAAATTAAAAAAATAGAGTTTAGTCAACCTGATCCAATTTTAAAAGATTATCTTCATGTGGGAGAATATGAAGCAATACAATTAGCACAACAATTAGATGGATTATTGGTAATGGATGAGAAAAAAGGCCGATTAGTTGCAGAACAAAAAGGGATTGAAGTAGTAACTACTGCGGATACGCTTTTATTATTACGTAAAGAAAATATGATTAATTCGACACTATTTCAATCAAATTTGGGGAAATATGCTGCAAATGGCTGGTTATCTCCCAAAGTATATGAGAAATATTTAAAAGAGGGAAAAAAATTTGAGTGAAAGATTATCAATTGTAATACCTTCGGATTTGAATAAAGAAATTGAAAAATTGCAAAAAATTTTGAAAATGGATAAAAGTACCGCTATCCGTCATTTACTTTTAAAATCCATTGGCGAAATAAAAATTGAGACTGCATTAGATGAATATAAAAAGGGAAAAGTGTCTTTTGGTAAAGCATCGGAGATTGCTGGTATTAATCTTTGGGAGTTTATCGATATCTGCCACCGCCATAAAATTGGATTGGATTTAACAGAAGAAGAGGCGGATATTGGAATTAAGCGAATTTTAAAATTAGATCTAGATAAATATAAACAGAAGATTAAAAAATCTTTGAAATTAACAGAGAAATGAGGGAAGAGATAATAGCGGATTTAATTTGAAAGCTTTTAATGATAATTCAAATAGAAAACATTTATATTATTAATATCTATTTGATTTTGAATTTTAAAATTATTTAATATCAAGGGCGTTACAGAAATCTTTACCGAATTCTGTTAATTCGTAATATGAATATTTTCCACCTGGATTTTTCGGTTTAGTATAATAATTATTTATTAAACTTGCTTTCATAAGTTCTTTTAAATGAAAACTAATTGTGCTTGAGGATAATTTTGTATTTTCTATTAATTCTGAGAAGGAAATCTTTTTTTTATTTATAATAAGTTTAATTATTTCTCGTCTTTTTTCTTGTCCTAAAGCATCTAATGCTCTGCTAATTTCGGGAGGGAAATCAAGGTTTTTCATTATAATTATCACCAATTAATAATAGTCAAATTTCATATATATATGTTGATGAAAATATATCTAAGTTGAAATTTTTCAATATCAATTTTATATAATTTTTTATATTTTTAGACTTATAAAGTATTACAAAGATGAAGAAAATATCTTGGAAGCTTCATTATTATTATGTAATTCATGAAAAAAGATTATATTTGTAAAATTGTATATCTGCTGGCATAATTATTTAGATTTTTTATAAAGAAAATGAGAATAATTATCGATATTAAAAAAGAATAGGTTATACTGTGATCATTTCTGAAAAATATTTATATTTAAATGTATCTTACACTAACTTGTTTTAAAAAGAAAATCTAATTTTTTTAAAAAAAAATAAGAGAAGATAAAATCTATGGCAGAAATGTCAAAAGAAATGAAAATTGTTATTATAGTTAATGTAATTGTTGCATTTATCTATGGATTTTTTCAATTGATATTTCCTGAGATATATTATCAATTAACTGATGCACCTGCGATTGATGTACCAGCCTTGAGGATTTGTGGTGGAGCTCTTGTAGTTCTTGGAATTTTCGGATTAATTGCGATCATAAGAGCAGACTGGGAGAAAGTTAAAATAGCCTTTGAGATTGCAATCGCATATGAAATATTATTGCTTATCTTAGATATTGTGGCTTATATTACTGTTACTGGTTCAGCTACTTATTTTACAGGCCTGGTGATTGCTACTATAATAAAAATTATTTTAATAGTTATAAACATCTACTTCTACCTTCGAGAAGAAAAAAGAACGTAATAGAATAGTAAAATAATTTAAAAAACAAAAAATATTTCTTTTTTTTCTTATTCTTATTCTAATAAATCAAGAGAATATTGGATTGAAAATATTTAATGAAGATGATAATAACATGAGCTATTCATTTTCTGAGCACGTAAAACAACTAATTAAGCAGATACCGCCTGGAAAAGTAGCTACTTATGGTCAAATTGCCGCTTATGCAGGTAATCCGCGTGCTTCACGTCAGGTATCTTGGATATTGCATTCTTGCTCTAGAAAATATGATTTACCGTGGCATAGAGTTATTAATAGTAAGGGACGTATTTCTTTGCCCCTTTATCGTGGTTATAAGACTCAAAAAGATCTGTTGGAAAAAGAGGGTATTGTTTTTAAGGAAGATCAATCCATTGATCTTGATATTTACCTCTGGCGTATTTTTTAATTATCAAAAATGAATGAAATAACAACTTAAATTAAAAGAAATGATTTACTTCATTTCGGTCTTTTAGTATGTAAATTCAAATTCTAATAAAGTTAATTGTTTGATTTCCAATGATTAAACTAATATATTTTTATGAGATATTTTATAAGGTTTTGAAAATTATTTTTAGAAAATAGAGATTCAATATTTGATAAGTTAATCAGTGGCATGAAAATCAAATCTTATGGAGTAAGTAATTAATGTTTAAAATTTTCTCTTTCCCTTTCATTAAACAATTATTACAAGGTTTAGGGAAAAATTTAACTAAATATTGTAACAAATGTGGAGGTAATCGATTTGACTTGATTATCGACCATTTACTTGGAAAGCGAGAAGATTTATGTCTTGGGTGTCGTATTCAGGCAGAAATTTTAAATCAGTTATTATTTCGATGGTTTAGTTTTTTTAGAATTGATTCTCAGACTTTACGCAAGCTCTGTGCAGACAGAATAATTCGTAAGGTATTGAAAAATTTTTTTAAAGGATTGGCGCTATTTGGGATGAGAGTGCCATATGTAACTGGGGCACCATTAAGTGTTGTTTGGAATTATACAAGCAAATGCAATTTAAAGTGTCCGCATTGTTTTGTTGATTCGAGGTTTAATCAAAAATCCGAGAATGAGCTTACAACGGAGGAGGCAAAACTTGTAATTGATAATTTAGCCGAAAATGATGTCATTATGGTGAATTTTTGCGGTGGTGAGCCTCTTACTCGGGAGGATGTATTTGAAGTTATGAAATATGCATATAATCAGGGCATTGTTCCTTCTATTTCTACAAATGCAACGTTATTATCAAAGGAGGTTTGTCAGAAGTTATTTAATTCGGGGGTGCGGTCTGTCAGTATAAGTCTTGATAGTATTTCCTCGGAAAATCATGATCGTTTGCGACAAGTACCGGGAGCCTTTGAGAAGGCGGTTAATGGGATTAACAACGCTGTTGAGTTTGGAAAATTTAATGAGATTATTTTAAATACAACATTAACAGACTATAATTACCATGAAATTCCTCAAATTTATGAATTTAGTAAGGAATTAGGAGCAACAAAATACTATGTTTCTCGTATTTTACCAACTGGGCGAGGTAGGAATTATATGAATCATGATGTTAGTAATGAAATAAAGAAGAAAGTTATGGATTTTATGGCAAATAAGTTGATTCAGCATGTTCAGGGTAAAAATGAATTAATTGTTCTTGGTCGTGGAATGTCCTATTTTAGTAAGACTTGCCATGAATTAAGTAATGGAACTATTTATCCGCTCTGTGAAATTTTAACAGGTTACGAACCTTTATATCGAAATTTGTTTAATGATGGGGCTGCAAATTTAATTCAACGTCTTTCTCCTTTCTTTAGCGGATGTGCAACGGGATTATTTTACTGTGGTTTAGATTGTGAGGGAATGGTGATTCCTTGTGCTCCAGCGAATCATATTAAATTAGGAAACATTCTTGAGGAAGGTTTGCATGAAATTTGGGTCAAGAACCCTCTCTTAAATTATATACGAGAGCGAAATAAAATTGTTGGGAAATGTTCTAAATGTGATGGGAAAATTTATTGTGGAGGTTGTCGTCTAACTGCTTATGGTTTAACTGGAAATTGGCTTGGCAGTGATTTAAGTTGTCCCTATTAATAAAAACAAGAAAATATTATAAAATGAGACTCGTTTTGATAAAATTGGTTATTTATAGGTCTTTAATCTATGAAATCATCTTGAATCTATTATCGTGTCCTAAAGAGCTTTAATGGTTTCTTTTCTTCATACCACTTATTCCCACATTCTATGCATTGCCAATGAGTTTTTCCTTCTTCTGAGCTTGGAAGTCTCATAAGCATGGAGGATCCACACTTTTTACATTGTGCCACTTTAACATTTCATCTCTATATTTTTAAAGTCTTAATTTATTACATTTTATTATTAATTTTTTCTGTAGATTAATACTTTTAATTTTTGCAATTTGAATTTTTTTTTAATAATATTATTATTTTAATTTCTCAATATTTTCAGACCACATCTCGCACAGAAATGTACATTATTGCCCACTTTTAGTCCACACCTTGCGCAATACCTTACAATATCTCGTTCCAACTGCCCTTTTCGACTTATTGTTTTAATTTTTGGTTTCTCTAAGATATTAGTGTAAAATTCTTGCTTATTATCATCATAATATATTGAAAATTTTGTACGGCAACTTTTACAAATTATAGTTGCTATGGTGGTTTGACTCGCTTGGATGCGGTGTTCTTTTTTACAGCTTGGACAAGAAACAAAAATGTAAATAAAATCTCTCGTTCGTAAGCTCTCAGAAGTTCGTTTGCGGAGCTGAGCAACTTCGTAGATTAGGATCTCTTGGTTCTTTTCTTCAATTTTAGATAATAAATTTTCAATTATATTCAATATATCCTCCGATTTCTCAATAAATCCCAATCCACGGTACATATTTGCCGATTGAAAGTAATTTATGCACGTAATTAAAAGATCTCCCTTTTCTTCATAACAAGATGCAATATTATAAGCCAAAATTGCGCCATATTGTAACCATTCCGCAATTGTAGTTTTTGTTTCCCTTCCTACTTGATCTTGTAATTCTATTGTTCCTGTTGGAATTTTTTCTATATTAAAAATTTCCCCAGAAAGTATCCCAATTTGATATTTGGAGTTTTTAGAATCAATCCAGACTGAAAATTGAGTTCTGCAATTTTGACACATTTCTATAATTGCCCCTTGGATACCCATCATTCTAATTTTGATTTCTGCTGAACAGTTGGGATTAGGACAATGTATGTATCCTGATTTAAAGTCTAATTCTTTTCCTTTAATGTTTTTCTGAATTAAATTCATCGCACGTTGATAATATTTGATAGCTTCATCAAACTGATCCTTATCTTTTAAAACCATTCCAATGTTATTTAATCGACTGGCTTTTCCCTTCAAATCACCCATTTGTTCGCTAATTTCCAGGGCTTGCTGAAAATATTTAAGAGCCTTATCGAGTTTACCTATGTTCCATAAAATAATTCCAATATTATTTAAATTAGATGCTTTTCCCTGCAAAATACCTAACTTATTGTCGATCTCAAGCGCGTTTATGAAATATCGAAGGGCTTCATTTAATTCCCCTTTATCGCGAAATACATTTCCGATATTACCTAATAAAAGAGCTTTTCCTGTTAAATCGCCTAATTGATCATCAATTTTCAGAGCACGTTGATAATATTCAAGGGCTTCGTCGAACTGGCTTTTATCTTGTAATATTCTACCGATATTATTTAATAGAAAATATTTTCCCTTTAAATCGCCTAATTGATCAACAATTTCCATAGAACGTTGGAAGTAATTGAGAGCTTCATCAAGTTCGCCTCTTATACGCAAAATCTTTCCGATATTATTTAATACAGGGACTATTCCATTCAAAAAATCAGATCTTTCGAACTTTTCCAGAGCGCGTCTATAATATCCAAGGGATTCATCAAGTTTACCTTTTTCAAATAAAATTTCTCCAATTTTATTAAATTGAAAAGCAATTTCAATTAAGTCACCAAATTGCTCGCTAATTTTTAGAGCACGTCTGTAATATCCAAGGGATTCATCAAGTTTACCTTTTTCAAATAAAATTTCTCCAATTTTATTTAATATTGTAGGTTTTCCCTCTAAATCACCCAATTGTTTATTAATGTCCAAAACAAGTTGGAAATATTTTAAGGCTTTATTATATTCGCTTCTATCGAGTAAAATATTACCAATACTATCTAATATAAAGTATTTTCCTCTCAAGTCGCCTAATTGTTCGACAATTTTCAAAGCACGCTGACAATATCTGAAAGCATTGTCGAGATCGCCCCTATCACGTAAGATTTTGCTAATATTATTTAATATAGGCGCCATTCCTTTCAAAAAATTTAGTTTTTCGACAATGTCCAAAGCGCGTTGGAAGTATTTGAGAGCTTCATCTCGATTGCCTTTTTCATATAAATCTTCTCCGGTTCTATTTAGTTGAAACGCATTTTCAATCAAATCTCTCTTCTCATTTTATAAAGAATTTTGTATTTCTATATATTTATTCTGTAAATTCTTTCTAACAATTAAAAATTAAGGTGTTGTTCAATATTTTTCCCGCACGATATACAGAATTTTAAATTTTTGGATTTTGGCATTTTAATCCCACAAAAAGGGCAATATACAAATACAGGAATATCTTCACCTAACCCAGAAATTTGATCTTTGAGAATTTTAGTCTGTATGGCATATTCAGGAATTTTTGGAGCGGGAGGCGTAATGGGATAGACTTGATAATCAATTACCGGTTTTTCTAGATAGATGGGAATCTCAAAGACACCTCCATGCCGATAAAAATCTTCAGGATCTAGTTTTTCAAAAACTGGTGATTCTAATTTAGTGGTAAATAGATATTTGCCATTAAGGGGGATTGAGGATAGATTTTGATACTGGAGCTGATGGGAATCTTCTTCAAATTCCGCGTGTATGATTTGGGGAAGAGCAAAATTGAATACACCATTCCCATGAATGGGGTCATTTTGATTATTCCATTGTTTTCTTAACATGAGCTCCTTTAAAGCATCTTTATCCACGCTGGGCACTTTTATTTTGATGGTTGAAACTTTATTATCTTTCTCAATAGATGTTTGGAGCTCATCACCAAGATATGCATATTTGAGATTTTTTTCTTGATCTTCCTTGATATGTTCGAAAAGGTTGGAAACCCAGTGATTTGCAGTCCCGTTATAATCTGGACTTTTCACATTAATCTTAATTTGTTTTTGATCGATCTTTTGCTTAATTTTTTCTACAATTCTTTTTCCCACATAACTGGCAATAGGAGATAACAATGCAATAGCGATTTGTGCCAATGTCTTATATACCTCTTTTATTTTTCAATGAGTATAAACCCTCTTTAAATAACTTTATGAATGCTTTAAGCAATAATATTATTATAATAAAATATAAATTATAGAATTATAAAAATTTGTAAAAAATAATTAAAAATGAAAACTTCCAGTTGATATTTTATTGATAAATTGTCGGTTTTTGGGTAATGCTTGTATAGAATTGATTGGTAAAAAAGATCATATTATTATTGACCCCGTATTTTTATCCCCTCCCCGAGAAGGAATTGGAAGGGTTTTTATAACGCATGAGCATTCAGATCACATTAATGTA
This sequence comes from Promethearchaeota archaeon, assembly GCA_019058135.1. GTDB lineage: Archaea > Asgardarchaeota > Lokiarchaeia > Sigyniarchaeales > SOKP01 > 6H3-1. The sequence continues at coordinate 26,593 of JAHLWE010000148.1, forward strand.
AATAAACTTGATGAAATTTGTGAAAAATATACGGAGAACGCAGAATGGCTTGCAATTTATGGTCCAAAAATTGTTTGTGACAATTTTCATTTTAATATTTTAGAAGTCGAGCCAAAAACCAAGGTTAATCTAAAGGATGGTATTGTAGAGGTTTTCGAGAACGAGTGTTGGAAGTCGGAGGGATGTGTTGCCTATTTAATTGAGATTAGTGGAAAGAGGATATTGCATACTGCAGATTCTTCGAATTTTTCGAACCAATTAAGAGCGATTAAAGCCGAAATTGATTGTTGTTTTGTTGCTTGCTTCGAGAGTAATTTTAATGATTACTTGGATTTTATAAAGAAAATATCACCAAAACTAATAATTCCATACCATTTTACCAATGAAAAGGTAGATAGTGCTAGGAAATTTATTGAATTTTTTAAAAAAAATGGTATCAATACTCAATATTTAAAAATTGGGGACCAATTTGAATTTTAATCTATGCATTTTATATCTCAAGACTATTAAAATGAATAAAGATATATTCAAATTATTTCAAATAAGATTATCAAACAGATTTTGATAGACTATTTGCGGCATTAGTCCGAACGCCTCTATCCCATCAACCAAAACGGAATTTGGGAATACTTTTTTCATTATATTATACCCGGCATTTACATTGGCATTAATAATTGTCCCATCAGAAGCTTTAAATAATCCCCGGCTAATTCTTCTACCCAAATATCTTTTGTGTTTCTTGATCACTTCATTATCCAGAAAACTGCACTTAGAAGTATATGGCTCGTCGGTGGTTTTGAATTGAGCCCCTATTAATTTAGATTTGTATTCAATTTGTTTTAGCAATTTATTAAAAGGGATTTGGACAAAGTTTTGGGTATTCCTCTTGCCAAGCCTTATCTTTTGTTTCCAGCCATTATTGTGCCCGATTACGATGGTTCCGATGTCATTTTGAATACAGTAATCGATTAAATTCTTGGAGATTCTATGAAAAATCGTTTTGATTTTATTGTTGCGTTTTAAATGTAATCTCTGAATTCTTTTAGTATCTTGAAAGTTACCCTTCTTGTTTTCAATGCCGCTGTAATATGCTAATTTTTTATTATAATATTGATTTATGGACTTTACAGCCCCACCTTTAATAACAATCGGTTTTAACCCGATGTTATTTACAGCAGTTATGAGATTGTTTAATCCTAAATCAATTGATAAAATATTATTTTTTCTCAACCCTAAGTCTTGCTCTTCTCTCTCGTAAATTATTTCTACAACATAACAAACGCCTTTAGGAATTATCCTCACTTCTTTTAACCTCTCTTCAATTCTTGTTTTTATCGGGTTGATACCGCTTCTTTCCGGAAAATGCAAATAACCATTCCTAATCTTACATTGTTGGTTTGTAAAAATTACGATAGATTCCCCGTTTTTCTTTTTATATCTTGGAATTTTGGGTTTTTTCTTGAACTTTCTGAAGTCTTCAGTATATTCTTTTATCGCTCTAAAAAAAGATTTCCAATTTCTAATAATTAATTTAAGGATTTGTTGAGATGTTTGAATGGGTAAATTTCTATAAGCCCGTTTGTGTTTAAGCATAAAATCTAAATCATAATAACTAAGAAGATTATTTAATTTGAAGAAATCTTGCCTATAATACCAATTACCCAAATTATAAAGGTTCTTAGCCGAATGACATAATTTGGATAACTCTCCCGATGTTTTTACTTGTATTTGTTCAGTTAATCTCTTTTTCCTTAATTAATTGGTTCATAATTTTATTTTTCCTCTAATCTCTTCAAATATTTCTTCCAAATCCAGTTTTTTATCCCCTAATTCCGAGACTACAGTAATTTTATTCCCAAATTTCTGAAATAAATAATAAAATAAATTAAACCCAGTTCTACTCAATCGATCTTTATAAGAAAGAATTACATTCTCTACTTTAAAATCCAATATCCCATCAAGCAAAGTGAAATATTACTTCCTTTTTTAAAAATTAATTCCTGAAGCAACATCCCGTTATATATTATTGACCTTTATTCCGGAATGAAAATATAATTTTTTCTTGGGATATTTTTATATAAAAAAGAATAGTTTGATTTTTGATCAATACTTTATCTCCTATTCGCCAATTTCTTACCCTTAATCAATCCTTTTTTAAGATACCTATATAATGTTGGTCTAGATATCCTTAGTAGTTTAAGAACTTCTGATGTATTCGTTAATAATAAATATTGATAATAACATTAAGAAATTTTATTCATTTCTTTTAGAATATTCACATTTTAATTATTTTCTAAAGAAAATTGTTATTATAGTTATGTCTCTCATATCATGAATAGGAGATATATTAGATTATAAATTAATGATGTTTAAATATTTTTAATTAAATGATTTCCAATTATAAATGGGTTAGATTAATTTTATAAAAGGATTTAGATACTAATTTTTAATCTATTTATTTTTTTCCTGCTTTCAACTTATGTCCTAATTCGTACCAGTTTATAATGGAAAGATCTTCGATTTTTTCAAAATGCCTTTTATTCCGCGTGTAAAAAATTTCTTTATTCGCAAGACACACGCTCGCAATTAATTCGTCCATTGCTCCAACTATTTTACCTCTTTTTTTCAAATCAGCTGATATTTTAGCATATTCTTGAATCGAATTTTCATCAAATGGAAGTATCTCTTTTAAAGATTCGATTAAATTTTTAACCTTAATCAAGCTTTTCGCTACATTTTTCACACTATAACAACCTTTATATAATTCTGCGACATTAAATACGGTTGTTTTCAAATTTTCTTGCTGTTTTTTTAGTTGTTGAAGAATTTCATACGCATTATCTTTTCCTCTTAAGTAAGCAACTAAAAAATCCGAGTCCAATACGACCATGCTTTAATCTCCGCTTAATCGAGCAGGTCTTTTTCGATCTTCATAAATATCTTCCAAAACTTTATCCCATTCATCATCTTCTTTTAAGCAACCTGCAAGTTTTTCTAAATTTTTTTCTTGTAATTGTTTCTCTTGCAATAGGCGGGAGATAAGCTCGGAAAAGGATTCTCCTTTACGTTTTTGTCTTTTTAAAGCTAAATAGACATCTTCAGGTAATGAAATTGTTTTTTGAGTCATAATAAAAATATAGATATAAAATATATATATTTTTTTATAAATTTTAAATGATTATAAATTAAAAATTAAATGTGTTTAAGCAATTGTATTTTTTTTATTTATTATAATATTCAAAATTAAATGAAAATAGTTGTAATACTCTCTGAATAGATTTGCAAATACATTTCTAACGCATATAATATTGAAAATACTAAAACAAACCATTTATTATTTACAGTTTTCCAAATTTTGGGCGGTAAGTTCCATAGAATTCTATTTCCAGATTTATAAAACCTTATCAATATATTCTCAATAATTACGCCCACAATGAGACCTATTATTGGAGAGGTATAGTTAGATTCATCAAGAATGTTTAATGACCAAAATATTGTCGTTGTGATAATATTAGGGAATAAAGCAATAATGAAATTTAAGCTGGGATTTAAAAATCCTTTAATTAGCAAAACAAAGATTAAAGCAAATAACATAACGATGCCAAAAATATGATGTGAATACAATATCATCATAGAAGGCTCATTGATTGCGATATTAATTAAAAAGTTAATTTGAACGACGCATGTTTGTATAATTATCAATGAGAACCAAAAAAAGAACCAGAAAGTGCCGTCTTTAATTGGGGAATCCTCCTCTTTTTGACCGCCTAGCCATCTCAGTTTTTCGACATCTCTGCAAAGTAATAATATAAATCCAATAAAAAAAGTCATATAAATTGTGCCTTCTATCATTTTTTTCATCCCTTCCTCGATGTTAGTTGACATTCATCAATAAGAATTCCATTATGGCTAATACATTTAAAATATAATTGTGATCCATCGATTTCAATGGTGCAATATTGAAATGTTATTGCGCTTTTTTTAGTATTTGGATTCGTTGGATTTATTGTTCTACTCAATTCTGCCCCACCTCCACCGGATATTATATAAGTAATATCATTAAATTGCACTCTTGCATAATGATGGATATGACCGGATATATACATATCTACATTGTATTTATTGAATGAATTTTCGAAAGCATTTCCTATTCTGCTACTTCTTCCTCCTTCTGAATATAAAGGATAATGTCCAAACACAATAATCCAATCAATATCTTCGTCGACATTTATCATTTCAAGCGTTTTATTAAGCCATTCTATTTGTATTTCTGTTGTTTCGCCATCATTTGTATCAAGAGAGATAAAGGCTGCATTACTGTAATTAAATGCATAACAATTCTCAGGTTCCGGATATTCCATATAATGTTTATATGTTTTTCCCTTATCTTCAAACCCAAATAGCCATTGATACTCATCCCATTCATGATTTCCTAGCCCTATTTCAATAGGAATTCCTTTTTGAGCACATTCTCTTACTTCATAAAACCATCTATCCCAATGTCCAGTAATTCCCGGACCCATAACCATATCCCCCACATTTAAAATAAAATATGGTTGTTCTTTTAAAGCCTTCTTCAAAATATATATATGTTTAGTATTACCCCAAATATCGGGGCGTGTATCTCCTAAAATACTAAACTTGAATGGCTTTTTTTCAGTAGGTATAGGACCAGTTTGAAATGAGTAAGTTTTATCTAAAAATGGATAATTTAAACTTGAATCAGAGCTATTTAATTTCCAATAATAAATTGTGTCAGGATTCAAGTTAGTAAGGTTAAAAAAATGAAGGTTGGTAGATATTGATTCTTCTACGGAGGATTCAAAAAATTCATTATTTTCACCATAATTTAAAATCAATTTGCAATCCACTGGTGTTCCACATGATAATCCCATTGAGTTTTGTGGATCGCCGATATAATACATATAAGGCCACTTTAAATTTGGTTGTAATGTCCATAAACC
>JAHLWE010000149.1 GCA_019058135.1 Promethearchaeota archaeon
ATAAAAAGCTTACGTTTTCCTTGAACTTTTAAGATATTTGCCATAGTCTCCGGTTCAAAGACTGTAACCCCCATATCGGGGTTTATATTTGGTTTTTGATAGGGTTTAACCATTTTTGCATTATCTCAGTAAATCATTTAAAATATATCAAATCGATTGTTTAAAATCAATTGTCAATTGTTTAAAAAAATTGTTTTTATGCACATTAAAGACATCGAAATTTGAATTTTCAACAATTAAAATATATTATTTAGGTATTTTTTTTCTTATAATATTGGAATTATTAGATAAAGTTGAAAAATCTAATCTCAATTAACTTGGTTGAATTCTAATTGTCAAATTTTGATCAAGTGAATTTAGTTCAAATTTATCTCTAAGCAGGAGTAATTCTTAGAACTAATGATTCATTTCTTGAAAAAAATTCGACTTCACACTCTTTTTGAGTTCTTAATAACTCACTGAAATAATTGCCCCAGAAATCGCTAAATCTTTTTTTATGGAAATCGTGATAGAAAGACATTTGATATGTTCCTTTACTCCCAATTTCAATATCAATTTTATAAAAATAATTTGCTACTAACCAAATATTTTTAATTGATTTTAAAAGCTCGCTGAGAGTTAAATCATCAATATTTTTCCCTTTATACCATTCTATGAGTTCAATCGCAATATTTTTTTTAAATGCTTTTTCGTAATCTCCAGATATATAAGAAAGAAAAGTTGTTTTACCAACTAAAACCATATTAAGTTCCTCTTTTATTCTATTCCACGTTTCCTGAGACTCATTTTTTTCGGGATTATAATGTTTATCAAGTAATTCTAATGCTTTTTCTATTACTTTTGATTTATTTCCAAAGATTTTTTGGTTATTTTTTTCCTCCAATGTCGCATATTTTTCTAGTAATTCATAACTTTCATTAGAAATAGTTGTATGAATAGATTTTCTCTCACTCTTATCCCTATTTTGTTCCATTTTCTGTTTTTTCGTATTTTTGCTCAATTACATCACCTAATTATCTTAGAATATGTTCAATATTATATTAAATTATGAACATAGATTATAAAAATATTATCATAAAGATTTATAATATTTTATTTTAAAATTATTTTCAATATATTATATATTAATGTTCAAATACTTATATAGAATGTCCATAGATAAACACTGAAATGACCACAAGATTTATAAATATGGACAATTATTTATTAATTGAATTTGAAAATAAATAAAATGCAAACTCTTCCAAACCCATAAACATTAATTTAATATTAAAAAAAGAGGTAAATATTATGATTCGAGAGAAAGAAATAATGGAAAAAAAGTCCAGATTATCATATATTATAATAAAAAACAAAGAAAATAGAAATCAAATGGAGCAAACGCCAAGATTATCGTATATTATAATAGAAAATAAAAGAAAAGTTTAAAAAAAAATTAGGGGAAAATTAAGCCCTCTAAATATGAATATAAAAAAAAAGGGGTAAAAAAATATGAGTGAATTGTTTATCTCTAATAGAAAGAGTGGGATTGTTCTTATCATCCCAGTTATTCTAGGTATTACGGGAGTTCTAATTATTGTAAGTTCATTTAATCAAATAGGTTATAATGAAAGCAATTACATTCCAATTATTGTTATATTTCCAGTATTAATCATTTTTGTTATCTTTTTTATTGTTATTTGTTCTTTGACTTCCAATTCTCGAGAATCTATAGAAAAATATCAATTTCAAACATCACAATTAGATTATTCAAGAAGTACTAATCGTTCAAACCCTTACGAGAGAAATAAAAATGAAAGTCAGATTCAAATAGTTGAAAAAAAATTACACAAATTTTCTTATTATTGTCCCAATTGTGGTCAGGTATTAAATTCTGTCAATATTAATTATTGCATGAATTGTGGCTATCAATTAAATCACAACAATCTAAGTAAACCAGAAGATAAAATTATCTCTACTAAAGAAAGAAAAACACCTTCTCAAGAATCTAAAAAAAATATGTTTTCAAAAAATATTGAAGATCAAATTACGAAAATAAAGAGTAAATTGGGTGAAAGGTTATATATTTTACAAGAACATCCTAACAATCAGACAGAAAAAAAGAGAGATTTGAGGGAAATTGCGAAATTTTGCCCATTTTGTGGTTGTAAATTAGAAAACAATAATATATGCCCTTTTTGTGGGAGTTTTTTGCATTAATAAAAATTTTAGTAATTATTATGAAATTTAAAAGAAAATTATTGGGTAAATTAAGGCGAACTGTAAAAGATATTAAAGAATTACTGGGTTGTAATTCAAATTATAAGAAAACCATTAATTATCGCCTGATGTAGGTAAAACACCTACTGACCCATCTAAATATAAAAATTAAAAAAAAAAGGAGGGAAAAAATATGGGTCGAATTTTTCGGCATTTTAAATTAAAAGGACTTTTTGCTATTTTTATATTGGTTTTAGGAATTTCAATTGTTACAATTTTAGTATGTTCCTTTGAGCAAATAGATTTTAATGAATATGGATTAAAGCAAAATATTTGGACGAGAGAAATTAGTGAGGAAATTTATGAAGAAGGATTATATCATATTGATCCATTCCATACTTTTTTACGTTTTCCGAGTACTTGGCAAACCATTGAATTTACTCCCGATTTTTCTTCTGATGATATACCATTAAGTACTCAAACTAAAGATGGCCTTGAAGTAACTGTTGATGTGAGTTTTCAATTCCGACTAAGAAAACAAGATTTGCTTGAGTTATATTCTTCATATGGTATGGATTATAGAGATTTTTTTATAAGGGTTTCTCGTTCTGCACTAAGGGAGGTTTGTGGTGAATTTTCGGCAATAGAATTTTATGCCACTCGTTCAAAAGTAAATTTAGCAATGAAGTCCGCTCTTAATGATTCTCTATCATCTTTAATGGATGTAGGAGAATTTCAACTGAGAGATATTGATTTACCAGATTCATTTGAAGCAGCAACTGAAGAACTGGAAGTTGCAAGAATACAAATTCAAATTGAACAATACGCACAAGAAGCTGCAATTATTGAAGCACAGACCTTAATTTTTCAGGCTCAAGCAGATGCGAATATAACTATTATTGATGCTCAAGCTGCAGCAGATGCATTAAATATAACTCTTACGGCAGAAGGAATATTATTATCTGAACTTGCAACTGCAGTTGGATTAAACAGCACAGAATTGCTTACTTATCTTTGGATTCAAGCAATATTGGAACATGATTCTTCATATCTTATAATTGGAGAAAATACACCAATTTTATGGGAACTTTAAAATTTAAATTAATCTTTTTTTTTTCATTTTCTTAGTTCATATAGCTTTTAATTAAGAGAACTGATCTTTATATACCTACTTTAATCTTTTATATAATAGGGTTAAATGAGAAAAAGAGTAATAAATCCAATTTCAATAAGGATTGGGAGGTCTAAAGAGAGAAAATAGAGAAAATATATTCTGAGGATATGCCTCATTATGAAATTTGTTGTTGTGTAGTAATTATATTGGTAATTATTGTTTTAATATTGATTTTCTTTGGATAATATCTTAAATTAGCCAGATCCGAGCACAACAAATAATACAAATTTTTAAATACTTTCTTTTAGTAATTTTAAATCGATTCAAAAAAATAAATAAAGAATATAGGATAATCCCGATTAAAAGGGGAATGACCTCTATGAGAATTTCTATAATTCGATCAATATTTTTTTATTTCTTAATTTTACTGGGTTTATTAGCAATATCTCCGATCCTTGATTCAATCATCTGGCATGATGCTTTAAGCCGATATGAGATAGAAGAGACGTATGAAAAGGATTTGGAAGTGGGTTATGGATACATAATAGTTGGTATTAATGTCCAACATCAATATGAATACTTTCATGAGGTATTTTACCGATATAGTGGAAAAAATTCTTACACATTTAAATTTCAGCTCTCTTCAAGCGGAAATGTGGATATAATATCGCTTAAAAAGATTTATTTTAATGTGTATAAGAATGAACAATATTGGAAAACAGTAATTGAAGAGTTTGAGGAGGCAACAGGATATTTCACAGTTTTCGGTGGGGAACATTATACTATCGATTTTCATGATAATATTACTGCTAAAGGCTATGTAATTGCAGAGTTTAACGTTCAAGGCAATAATCAAAACGAAACTTTTAACTTCGAAACTACATATGAATATCTTGAGCCTTCATGGTTCGAAACACATGGGGTTCTCTTTATAATTCTTATTCAATTGGTAGTTGTTATAATCTTAGGTTTAATCATTTATATTGTAAATAAACGTAAAGTAAATAGGTATAATCTATCATAGATGATTATTCTCATATGAACCTTTTTTAAATATTTTATTGCCACTAATTTTAAAATGCTTATTATATTACTTTTTCTTAGTGATTTTAGTAAAAAAGAGAAAAAAAAAAGAAGTGATTAGCTATTTGTGAATTTAAAGTATTAAAAATGCCAGGGAATGATTTAAATCAAGTTGAGGAGGAAATTTTAGTTTTCAAATATGATGAAGATACAGGAAGTTCAGCATTTTATGGAATTC
>JAHLWE010000150.1 GCA_019058135.1 Promethearchaeota archaeon
ATATACCTTGCCGTACTTACTCAACTCAGCTAAGAAATTCGGGTTCTCTTGCCTAATAACCTCCTTTCCAACTTCAGAAACAATAATCTCAAGGTCTGCTTTTTCTGAGAGTTTTTTAACAAATTTTTGTGCATAAATAGTCCCAGATGCGCCCGTGATTCCAACTATTACCCTCATTAATTTCTTCAATTCATTTAAAATTTATTATAATTAGTGTATGGGCTTTAATAGATAAATTCTTTTGTCATAGAGAGATTAAATTTAATTATTAAATATCTTAAATCTTAATTAGCTTTTTAATTTCAGTCTTTAAAAAAGGAACATCTTTCTTAATAGTATCCCATACTATATCTAGATTCACATCAAAATAACCATGGATTAATTTATTTCTCATTCCTGCCATGTCTTTCCAAGGTATTTGGGTATTTTTTTCTCTAAATTCTTTAGATAACATCCTAGTAGATTCTCCAATTTTTAGAAATTGCCATATAACTCCACCTTGAATTAAAGAATCCTTTAAGAATTCTTGATATTTAATTTTTTTTACAAATTCTTCAATTTTAGATAAAGACTCTAAAATATGCTCTAAATATATAAAATCATTTCTTATTATTGGTATAAAACCACCATTTCTTTTTTGATATCATCAATAAGATATGGATTTATGCATTTCTCCGTTAATAAATGCACTTTTAGACCTATTGCTTCAGATAATTCTCTTTCCATTCTTACAAATTCAAGAAGTGTTATTCTTTCTGAAAAATTGACAAGGATATCAATATCACTCTCTGCAGTGGCTTCATCATTTACGTAAGATCCAAAAATTCCAATCTTATCTACTCCATATCTTTTTAGAAATAAAACAATCTTCTTAAAGAGTTCCTCTTTATCCATTTTCCTTACCAAATTTCTATTATATAAATAATAACTAATACTTGTAAATTAATTTAGCTTTTATTAAATCTATACTTAAAGTGGATGCGGTTGAGTTTATTTTATCCTCTTTTTTCGTATAATTCAAAATCGACTCCAAAAAACATTAATTCAATTATACTGTCACCGATGAACTCTACATCTTTAAGGAGAAAAATCATCTTTTTTCCTCTCTAAATATAATTTATCTAAAACCTTATTAATATCGATATCGTTGATTTTTTTGCAAGCTTTCCAAAATTCGACTTTATTTTTCTTTTTAAAATTTGAGATTAAGAATTTAATTGCATTATTATAATTTAATTCATTTTTTGTTTGAATTTGCAATTTGGTTATTATTTTAAGTAAATCCTCTTTTGTATCTTTATCGATAGTAATTTTAGTCATATCGAAGTACTCATAGTTTATATGGTATTTATAAAAATAGAGTAAATAATTTTATTATAAATTTTAATTTTAATTAAATCCTTGTTTTGAAGCCATTATATCTTGTAAGGAATATTAGATTATATCTAATTTTTTCCCGATTCTTTCAATGGCACCTAATGCATTATTTAAATCTTCCTTTGAGAGCAATGCATTCATCTGAACCCTTATTCTTGAGAGCTCTTTAGCAACCATGGGAAAGACGATTGGTGTTACGTAGATCGATTCCTCAGTAAATAACAACTCACCTAGTTTTTGGGCTTTACCTGGATCCCCTACAATTAATGGAATGATCGGAGTTTGTGAATTTCCTGTATTGAAACCCATTTCTTGAACCTCCTTCTTGAAATAATTTGTGTGATCCCATAATTTTTTTACATGCTCTGGTTCATTTTCAACTACATCAACTGCAGCAATGCAAGCTGCAACCAATCCGGGAGGGTGAGCAGTACTAAGTAGATAAGTCCTGCTTTTATTAGTAATATATTCTATCAAATCTTTTGAACCTGCTACCGTTCCACCAAAAACACCAAAACCTTTACTCATTGAACCGCCTTCAACATGTACTTTTCCTTGTAATTTAAAATGAGCAACTATTCCTCTTCCTTCTCCCAAAACACCTTCCCCATGACAATCATCAACAAACACCATTGCTCCATATTCTTCTGCGAATTTTGAAATTTCATCTAACGGAGCAATATCTCCATCCATTGAAAACACACCATCCGTGATAATAAGAATTCTTCTTGCTCCACTTTTATCTGCCTCTTTTAATTGAACTCCTAAGTCAGTCACATCACAATGTTTATACACTAATCTTTTAGCACTTGTTAATCGTACTCCATCAATTATTGAGCCATGATTTAATTGATCAGAAATTACAACATCATCTTTTCCAATTAACTGAGGAATTACACCTGAATTAACTGCATAACCCGTCTGACATAAGATTGATGCTTCAACCTCCTTAAATTTAGCAAACTTTTCTTGAAATTCTTTTGTTAGATTAAACGTTCCTGCAATAACCGGTACTGCCCCTGCACCCGCACCATACTTTTTGGTTGCGTCAATTGATGCTTGCATAACTTTTGGATGTGTTGCAAGACCAAGATAATTATTAGTGTTGAGCATTAAAACATTCTTACCATCTACAACAGAGTGTGGTTTTGAAGAAGCTTCAAGATGCCTAATAACCCAATTTAAATTACTATCATATATATTTTTTATTTCCTCTTTAAGAAATGCTTCTGGTTCTCTTTTCATTTAATCATCTTTTATTATTTTGATTTATATTTGAAGAAAATTCTATGTTTAAAACTTATTTTCTGAAAACATATAAGTTTTTCCAAAATTTAATTCATTAATATTTCTAAAAAAATAAGTCATAAGACTTTTTTATTTGACTAACCTATGATTATTATCTAAATTTAATCCATTATGAGACTGATAAAAATTAAAAGAATTCTTGTAATAGGCTCATGTGGGCAAATTGGCAGTGAACTTGTTCCGGCACTTCGAGAGAAGTATGGAAATAAAAATGTAATTGCAACTGGAAGACGGACGCCTCCACCTAAAAGCATGCGTGAATCGGGACCGTTTATCTATTTGGAAGCCTTAAATCGGGACGCTCTCGCAAAGGTAATCTATGAATATGAAATAAATACGATCTATCACATGGCTTCGATCCTTTCAGCAACTGGAGAAAAAATACCTCAAACAGCTTGGGAGATAAACATGAATAGCCTAATAAATGTTCTTGAAATTGGAAGAAGATATAAAATTGAACGTATTATTTGGCCCAGCTCAATAGCCGCTTTCGGACCAACTACTCCGAGAGAACAAACACTAAATGACACAATTCTCCAACCTACTACAATTTATGGAATAACAAAAGTTGCCGGAGAACTATTAGCAGAATACTACTTTAAAAAATATGGTCTCGATACTCGCTCAATGAGACTTCCGGGAATTATCAGTAGTGAAACACCCCCAGGAGGGGGAACAACCGATTATGCCGTAGAAATCTTCTATGAAGCAATCAAAAATAAACGTTATACATGCTTTGTTAAAGAAGACACTGTGCTGCCAATGATGTACATGCCAGATTGTATAAAATGTATGATCGATTTAATGGA
>JAHLWE010000151.1 GCA_019058135.1 Promethearchaeota archaeon
ACTTTCTACATATTCACTTTAAATTTATTATGTAAATTTAATAGATGCGAATCTATTTTATAAAAAAAATTAAAAAGCGATATCATTATAAATATTTTATGAGTAAATCCAATAGAATTCAAAATCTTCTTACAACACTTGAGAAATCACCAAAAAATAAGACTGCAATAGATTTAGGTCGAGCGCTTCTGATGAGTAATGAATCTATAGAATACAAAAAAAAATTCTTTACAAAAGCTTTTAATTTAGTTCCTATAGATTCCGAATTAGAAGCGAATATTAATATGTGGGCAGTAGCATGCATGCTTGAATATAAATTAACAGAGGTAAAAAAGATTACGGCATTTAGATCGATGATAAATGATCCCTATGTAAAATTGGAATGGATAGAGAACTGGATTAGAATTGTTTGGAAAAGAAAACAAGCACCTTTAGATATATTAAATTTTATTGCTATAGATTTACGAAATATGGAAGGGATTTCCGAAGAACTTAAAGAAATGCTTTTTAAAGATTTATAAAGAATAAGTTAGTTTAATTGATTAACAAAAACAAAAAAAAATATAAAATATGATAAATTAACGAAGAAAATAATCACAAATTAAAAAATAGTATTAAAGATGTCAATTAGAAAAACAGAAATTCAAAAATTAAAAGCGGGGTCTTACATTATTGAGGATGGAGAGCCTTGTTTAATTAAATCTATGGAAAAAAGTAAATCTGGCAAACATGGACATGCAAAAATGAAGGTTGTATGTGTAGGGCTCTTTGATGGAAATAAACGTTCTTTAACAATTCCTTCTGGACATATTATTGACACTCCTGATATTTTTAAAGGAAGTGCTCATATAAATTTTATTGAAGATGTTACATTGCAGATTATGGATAATGAGAGTTATGAGTCATTTGATATTGAATGGCCTAAAGAACAAGACTTAATCAATAAACTCAGGGAATTAAAACAAGATGAAGATAAAATGAGTCATTCAACAGTTGAGTATTGGGACTTACTTGGTAGAAAAATAATCAAGCGGATTTTCTGATGAACATAAGATAGAATATGATCCTTTTAAACCATCGTCTACAATGAGTTTAAAAAACGGAATTATTATGATATTAACGATGATACCAATAATTCCAATTCTTTTGATTCTTCTATATATATTTTAAAAACTGTAATTCTTTTTTTAAAAAATATCGTTTTCTTTCTATAAATTATAATAGATTCAAAATAGAACAAGAAAATAAAAAAATCGTAACTTAAAAAATATCATGAAATAGCATCTTTATATCTGTTACCCATACTAAAACATATGATTGAAACGAAATGTTGAAAAATCGGTATTTTTTCTTAAAATAAATATCAATAGAATCAATTTATAGTATATCTACTGATATAATAGAAGTGGTTTATTTATAGATTTCCATATCTCTAAACCATATCAGAATATATTTCATTTCGTTTTAGGGTTCTAAAAAATCTGCTATTGATTCCAAGACCTGCATCAATACCTGCAGATCCACCACCGTCACTTCCCATGTCTATCATAAATGCAATCCAGATATCTCCATTTGCAACTGTGGTTCCGTTTAATGCATCATTCAGAACGATCCCGCCACCGATAGCGAACAGCATTATGAATAATACAGTCTCGGCAATACAGAAACGCCTTAAGATACTGACACCGGATTTACCACTAGGTGCAATAGAACCTCCAAGAAGTATTAATGCAAGAATGACATACACTCTAACATTCTATATATTATCTCCAAAACCGAAAAGTTAATGTGAAACTTGACCAAATAACATAAACAATCCGATAACAAGAAATATTGGTTGTATAACACATTTGGTAATAGTATGGTTTAATATACTTTGCAAATGCATTAGAATTTTACCTCCAAAAATTTATTTTAAATAATTTTTATTCTTATATTATAATTATATCGAAAGTGATATTTAAAAAGTAAATACAAAGTAAATAGTCGGATTTCTGAAATATTTGTTTCATAAGTATTTTTTTTAATATATTTTGATTTATTATTACAAAAATTAATAGAGGCATATGTAGAAGTGGGTCAAGAAGAAAAAGCAATTGCGATCACATCTCGTATGGATTCAATTGAATCGATTAGATTAGCAAAAAAAATTATGAGTTTCTTAATTGAGAAGGGCGAAAGAGTCTTCTTAGAAAAAAGGATATGCAATAGATTGGGCAGAGGAGAGTTAGGAATGGAACTTAATCAAATGAAAGAAAACAAAATCAAGTTTGTCATTTCAGTAGGGGGTGATGGATCCATTTTACGGGTGTTTCATGGATTACCTAAAAAAGGAACGCCTCCAGTATATGGTTGTGCAAAAATAGGAACTTCAATCGCCTTTTTAAGTGAAGGAAATGAAAAGACTGTATATAATGATCTAGAAAAAATTTTAAATGGAAAATATTTAATAGAAAAGTGCTCTCGATTATCTACTTTTTTGTCTACATCTCCTAATTCAAATATTCAATTGGATGAGGCAATAAATGAGGTGCTATTGATTTCTGCAAAGCAGTCTAAAGTGATGCAAATATCTGTTAAAGTGAATGGTGAATTTCTCTCAAATGCATATTTAGATGGATTGATATTATCAACACCCACAGGAAGCACTGCTTATGCATTCTCAGCTGGAGGAGCAATTTTAGCTCCAATCATTGAGGTTATCCAATTAGTTCCCATAAATCCATATGCACGCTCAGGATTAGTTCCGATGGTTTTTCCAAAAGATTCAGAATTTGAAATAACGTTGTTAAGAGCACATTTAAATGGAACCCTAATCATTGATGGACGCCGCGTAATAACAAAAATCTATCCAAAAAATAAAATTCAGGTTAAGATGTCAGAAGAAACTTTCAAGCTAATAAGACTCTCAAGTAATATTAGTAAAAGTTACTTTTCTAGGTTAAGAGAAAAGATATTACCGAGAATTCGGTTACCTTTAAAGTAATATCAAAATAGTGTGATTTAAAAGTTCCAAATGAATTATTACTTTAGAGAATTGATTTAAAAAAATTTTAACTGGGCGATAGGCATATGGGAGTTAAAATAAGTGAGCTAGTTAAGGAAACGAAAAGGATTATCACTTTTGAGAATTTATTCAATAAGAAGATTGCGATTGATGCTTTCAATACTTTATACCAGTTCCTTGCTATAATTAGGCAGCAAGATGGTACTCCCTTAAAGGATTATCAAGGAAATATTACTTCACATTTATCTGGGTTATTTTATAGAACAATTAATTTTCTTGAAGGAAATATTCACCCAATTTATGTTTTTGATGGAAAGCCTTCAAATTTAAAGTTGGAAATTATAAGAGAAAGAAAAGAGAGAAAATTAGAAGCAAAAGCAAAAATGAAAGAGGCGCAATTAAAGGGAGATTTAGTAGAAGCGAGAAAATTTGCACAAGCTACATCCAAATTAGATGAAAAGATGATTGAGGATAGTAAAACACTTCTAAATTATATGGGAGTTCCAGTTGTTCAAGCTTCATCAGAGGGTGAAGCCCAAATTGCTTATATGGTAAATAAAGGAGATGTATGGGGTTCGGCATCTCAAGATTATGATACTCTTTTATTCGGGGCCAAGAGATTATTGAGAAATTTTGCTGTAACTCGGTCTCGTAAAGTGGGTGATACTTCCATTACTTTAGATATTGAATGGATATTATTGTCCCGACTTTTAGAAAATTTGGATATTACAAGAGAACAGCTTATTGAGATGGGAATTTTGATTGGAACAGATTTTTTCGAGGGAGTAAAAGGAATTGGTGAAAAGACGGCTTATAGTTTAATAAAAAAACATAATTCAATAAAAGGGATAGTATCAAAAAAAGTAAAAGTTAGGGGTCAAATAATAGATTTAAATCTCGATTTAATTGAAATGGTTAAGGATTTATTTCTAAATCCCTCAATTGAGGAGAATTATCCATCATTAAATAAAGGAAAACCAAAGTTTGATAAAATTGAAGATTTTTTAATTAATAAACACAATTTTTCAGAATCTCGGGTTAAAAATGCCCTTGAAAGATTAAAAAAAATAGAATCTGCATCAAAACAAACATCTTTAGAACAATTTTTTAAATGAATTTATGTATGTAATAAATCAAAAAACTTTTCAATATTTGTTTATTTCTTATTTTTAAGGAGAAACAAATTAGGATTTTTTTTAAAAAAAAAAAAGATTTGAAAATTATGGCTGAATCTAAAGACGATGATTTTGAGGATGATGAGGAAAAAGAGATTGAGGACTCTTATGGAAAAGTACATTTGAGAATTCAGAAAGCCAAAAAGCGTGATATCGGAAGAAACATTATAAGAATTGACCATGAAGTTATGGAACGGTTGAATATTAAAACAGGCGATGTTGTTGCAATTAAAGGTAAAACAGAAAGTGCAGGCATAGCATGGCCAAGTTATCCTCAAGATTCAGGTCTGAATATAGTTAGGATTGACTCAAGGCTTCGTAAAAATACTGGAGCAAGTATTGATGATGTAGTTGAGCTACGAAAAGTGAATGTTAAAATTGCAAAAAATGTAATATTAGCTCCTAGCGAAGTTAAGATCAGATCAAATCCTAGGTTTGAAAGTTTTGTAAAAAGAAAATTAGATAATTATCCGATTACCATAAATGATACTATATTCATCTCGATTGGAATCTCTCGAGAAATTACATTTAAAGTAATTAGAACAAATCCTAAAGGAATCTGTATCATAAATAATGAGCAAACAATTCTTCATATAAGCGAAAGAATTAGCGAAGAGGAAAAAATGGGGATTTCTTACGCAACTTATGAAGATGTTGGTGGTTTAGATAAAGAAATTACCCGTGTGAGGGAAATGGTTGAGCTACCTCTTCGACATCCGTCATTATTTAAAAGATTAGGGATTGATCCACCAAAAGGTGTATTACTTCGTGGTCCTTCCGGTTGTGGGAAGACATTATTGGCGAAAGCAGTAGCCAATGAAAGTGAAGCACATTTTATATCATTTAATGGACCTGAAATTATGAGTAAATTTTATGGTGAATCTGAGAAAAGATTAAGGAAACTATTTCAAGAAGCGGAAGAAAAAGCTCCTGGTATTATATTTATTGATGAGATTGATGCAATAGCTCCAAAAAGAGAGACAGTTACAGGTGAAGTAGAACGAAGAGTTGTTGCTCAAATGTTAGCTTTAATGGATGGATTACATGCTAGAGGTAAAGTAATTGTCATTGGGGCTACAAATCGCCCCAATAGTTTAGATCCTGCTTTAAGAAGACCAGGACGATTTGATAGAGAAATTGAGATTAAAGTCCCTGATGAAAAAGGACGTTATGAAATATTTTTAATACATACAAGAAATATGCCACTTGCAAAAGGAGTCAATTTAAAAGAATTATCTAGACATACTCATGGATTTGTGGGAGCTGATATATCTGCAGTATGTCGTGAAGCGGCAATGGCAGCATTGCGAAGATATTTACCTCATATAGATTTAGAATCTGAAGAGATTGACCCAGAATTACTAGAACAAATAGAAGTGATTGAAGAAGATTTTAATAGTGCTTTAAAAGAGGTCACACCTTCAGGAATTAGAGAGGTATTCATTGAAGTTCCACGAGTTAAATGGGATGAAGTTGGTGGTCTAGATGATGTAAAACAACGATTAATAGAAGCTATAGATTGGCCATTATCTAACCCAAAAGTTTTTGAGAGAATGGGTATTAAACCACCCCGTGGTATATTATTATTTGGACCTCCAGGTTGTGGAAAAACTCTTTTAGCAAGAGCAGTAGCTACTGAAACTAAAGCCAATTTTATTTCTATTAAGGGGCCAGAATTATTATCAAAATGGGTTGGAGAAAGTGAGAAAGCAATAAGGGAAATCTTTAGAAAAGCCAAATTAGCTGCACCATGTATCATATTTTTCGATGAATTAGATTCAATAGCCCCTAGACGGGGGGGACATTATGGGGATTCGGGAGTCACTGAACGTGTTATTTCTCAATTTCTGACTGAATTAGACGGATTAGAACAAATGAAAGATCTTATTGTAATTGCTGCAACAAACAGGCCAGATATCTTAGATCCCGCCTTAATTCGTCCTGGGAGAATTGATAGATTATTATTTATTCCAGCACCAACAAAAGAAGATAGAAGATTAATCTTTAAAATTTTTCTCAAAGATATTCCTCTTGCGTCTGATGTAAAAATTGATGAGTTATTAGAAATAACCGATAATTTTACAGGAGCAGATATAGAATCCTTTTGCAGAGAAGCAGCAATGGTTGCACTTAGAGAAAATATTAATAAAAGAAAAGTATCTAAAAATCATTTCAAAGAAGCATTAAAATCCGTACATCCTACAATTACGGATGAGATCATTAAATTTTACCAAGAATTTGAGAAGATTCTAAGAAGAGGTAGTATTGGTAAAAAGCCAGAAGAGCAATTTTTTGTGTAATTTCCAAATAGATATTTTTTATAAAAATTTATAATAATTAATTAAAAAGATATTTTAAAAAATGTGATATATAAGAATGAAATCAGGAATTTGGAGCGCTAAACCAGTAATCAACGAGATAATCGACATTATTGTATCTCAAAAAGGAGAAATTTTGGATCAAAGGCTTTTAGAGTTGTTAAAAAAAAGTTATTCATATTTAAATATGGTCATTCTGAATGAATATTTGTTGAAGTTAGAAACGATGGGAGCAATATACCTACAGAAAATTACAAAAACGAAAAGAATGATTACGTTACAGAAAAACAAAAAAGTATTAAATAAAGAAGTGGTAGAAAATATATCTTAATTAATTTCTCTCTTTCTCATGAATATTCCACCAATGACTACACATTTCTAATAATGAGCGCGATTTTGTTGGATCGCTAATACGTTGGCGTACTTCAATAAATGCAGGATAATTTACTGCATTTCCAACAATCAATAATTCTCCCACTGCTAAACTGGAAATCATATCAGTATATGATTTTGTAATGGATTCATCTGATTCCTGAATATGTTTTAAATCATAGGGGTTAGAGATTTTCAATATTAATTTAGAATTACATTGGGATAAAGCAGTAGAACTCAATCGTTTTGGACGCTGGGAGATCAAATTCAAACATGCCATAAATTTCCTTCCTTCTCGAGCGATCGTTTCAATTATCCATTTAGAAATTGCCTTTGATTGTGCCGCTTCAGGACAAAATTGATGAGATTCTTCTATAATTAACAGAAAAGGAGGAATTTTATTTTTCTTTCGGAAATAAAAGAGTTGGCTTGCAATGTAATCAACTATAATCTGTTTTTTGCGAATAGAGGTCTCAGATTGTAAATTGAAGATTGTTAAATTTCCAGTTTTTAATAGATGCTCAATTGGAGGATTTTCTTGAGAGCCAAAGAGTTGTAGGTAATCTAATTCATCTAACCATCCAATTAAAGCTTGTTGAGTGCTTTTATTAATCTCTTCATCGTTTTCAATATTATCAATAATGTCTTTGATTGTATATGATTTACTTTGTTTTTGATTTCTAAGTTTTGTTAAAATTTTATTTAATTCTCTTACTTGGGCAGCTGAAATATTTTCTTGATACTTTTTAAAAGATTTAGCAAATAATTTTGGCACAGAAATCTGAAAATAAGAAGAATCTTGAATGCTTACTCGATTTTTGAATTTCTTAATATTATGAAAATAAACATATTCACCATGGACGTCAATTAAGATAATTGCTGGAACCCCGCTCTCTTTATCCCTTAAAAGCAACTCTTCTAACAGAACAGATGTTAAATAACTTTTACCAGCTCCCGAAATTGCTAAAGTTGCAAAATGTTTATTCAAAAGTCTATTGATATCGATTTTTGCATCAAAATTTGCAATTTTAACTTTACCTAAATTTAAACCATTTTTATTATTGAATCCCAAGAATTCACTCAGAATTTCCTCACTGCACAGATAAACTTCAGCTCCCGGTTTAGCAGGAAATAACATCCGTTTAATGTTGGATATTTTTGTTTTTGTCTCATCCTTAAAGGAAATGATTCCCAGACACTTAATTATAGCAATTCCGTATTCAAAATTTTCAGATGGAAACATTCCTTTAATTACATTTAGATTATTTTCATTATAGTCTTTTACAGTTTGAACATTTGAAAAATACTCATTTTCTAAAATTATTTTTTCAACAATTCCAATCAGCCACCCCTCAGAAGTTTGAGTTATGCAGAATAAACCTTTTTTAACAACAGAATTTTGCTTCCCCTTAGATAAAACAAAAGCGAAATTTGATACATTTGGTAAATCCATCTGGGGTATAGAAAATACTGTTCCAATTTTATTTAACAAGTTAAATCTTTAAATCTCTTTTTTTAAAAACATATTATAATGAGATTTATTTAAATAGTAATAGTGTGAAAGTTTTTAAGAGCACAAAAAATAGTTTTTAAAAAAATATATACAAAATTTATTCATTTTCTTCGATAGTATATAATAACTTAAGAATAAGGTAATATCCATGGTCAATAAGGTATTTAAATAATATAATAAGCGCAATCAATGACAAAGAAGTGAATCCAATCAATAAAATTAGTTGTCCTTGGGAAAATGAGCTTAATAAGGCTATTAAACCTTGGTATTCACCACTACTAAGAAGAAGCATTTCAAGAAGACTATAAAGAATACCAACAATAACAACGCAAATACTTATTAGAACACCAAATGCAATAATTTTTACGCCCACTTTTCCACTATATTTGTCTAATATCTGTCTTTTTTCTTTAAATAAAATTTTAAGAATTTTTTTATTGCCCTTTTTATATAATGCATAAAATGATACTAATAAAAAAAACAAACCTGCGAATAATCCACCTAAAATTACGATTTGCAATCCAAACCCCATTGCTAGGAATTCTTGCAGTTTTCCAGTTGGTATAAATATATCTGCTAAAGTATATACTGCACCACCAATGCATATTATTAGTGATATTGTTAGAGATACGAAAAATATTTTCCCTATGGTTATTTGACGCTTTAGATATTTATCAATTTCTTCTGAATCTTGAACTTTTTCATTATTTGATACTTCCATTTTAATCTTTACCATATTTAATTAAATATCTAACAGAAAAATAATGAAATAATTATAAAAAATTATTTATTTTCATGTAATTAAATCATTTGATTAAACATTATATTTTATTCTTGATTTTCTTCCTCTTTTTTTTTATATAAATTTAAATCGAAAAATTTTCGATATATATTGGAATTCTCCAAATTGCTATAAAAAATATTGTAAAAATTAAATATTGATTCGTATATTTGATTATTTTCTTTATTTGGATACCATTTATCACTAATTTTACAAATACCATTTGCTGCTTTTGCAATATCAGGAAAAATTCCAGCACCAGAAGCAGCTAGTATTGCTGCACCCAAAGCCGTAGCCTCCTCCAATTCTGGTCTAAATACAGGTATTCCAACAGTATCGGCCATAATACTATTCCATAAATTCGATCGGGAACCGCCACCAGTAACTCTTAATTCTTTTGATTTAAAGTTCAGTTCATTAAAAACTTGAATGTTTTTCTTAACTTCAAGGGCAACACTTTCCATAATTGCACGATAAATATCAGCCCGCGTATGCCCTAATGTTAATCCAAATAAAATCCCTCTAGCATAAGGATTCCAGTAAGGTGCTCCTGCTCCTGCAAAGTGAGGGATCATTATTAACCCATTTGCCCCTACGGGACTTTCTTCTGCCATTTTTGTCATTAAATCATATGGATCTTTTCCAGATTCAGTTTTTTCACGATCTTCAAAACCAATTTGATCTCTAGCCCAACGAAAGACAGCTCCTGTAGAAAATATACTTGCTTCTTGAACCCATGAACCTGGAACTGCGTGACAACTGCACAATACTCGCTTTTTGGGGTCGAATTGAGGTTCTTCTAAATAAGCAAGAATAAAAGAGCCAGTCCCGGTAGTACATTTAATTCGCCCAGGTTCAACTACTCCAACACCTAATGCAGCTGCTTGTTGATCGCCTGCTCCGGTAATTACAAGCGTTTTTTTATCAAAACTAGTATCATTTGCTGTTAATTCACCTATATCAATACCGCTTTCTACAGGTGTGGGCATTTTATCAAGATCAATTCCAAGTAAGGATGCAATCTCATCTGACCATTTTAAGGTATTTACGTCAAATAGCATCGTTCTTGAAGCATTAGAAAAATCAGTATAAAACTGTCCGGTTAATTTATATAAAATATAATCATGAACCAATAGAAATTTATATGTTTTATTATAAATTTCTTGTTTATTGTTCTTAAACCAAAGAATTTTTGATGCAGAAAAATATGGATCTATTGTTAAACCCGTTATTTTATAGATTTTATCTATTCCAACCTTTTTTTTAATTATCTCACATTCATTTGTTGTTCTTCTATCTTGCCACACTATTGCATTATATAAAGAATTTCCTTCTGGATCAATGGGAACTATGGTTTCACGCTGATTGGTAATAGAAATACTTACAATTTCTTGTGGGTTTATTGAAACCTTTTCAATTGCATTTTTTATTGTAATTTTTAATTTTTCATACCATTGATCTGCCGATTGTTCAACCATTAATGGTGATGGGAAATAGCTCTCCCATTCTTCATAATGGCTTGACACTATGGAACCTGTAACATCAAAAATAATGGTTCGGCATCCAGATGTTCCCAAATCTAAAGCAGCAACATACATAATTCTTAAGTTCTAAATATTGTTGTTTTATGAATATTATTTGTATAAATCTTATAATATAAAAAAACTTTTAAGATTCCTATAAGATTTTTAAATAATTTAATCATTCATACTCAAAATTAGGAATTATTATTAATTTTTTAAGTGTTTCAAATTTGAATCGAACTTTTATATGGGGGCATAGAGGAGCGGGGATTTATTCTGTTGAAAATACAATCGATTCCTTTCGAAAAGCCGTTGAGATAGGGGTTGATGGGATTGAAACGGATGCTCATCTTTCTAAAGATGGACAAATAGTTCTCTTTCACGATTATATTGTGGAAAAAGATGGTAAAAAGATTGAAATAAAAAAATTGACTTTAAAAGAAATTAATAAAATTCGCCTTGAAGAAAATAAAAAGATTCCTACTCTAGGTGAAGTATTTGATGTATTTAAAAGTAAAAATATTAAGTATAGTATCGATTTAAAAGACAATAATATTGGTTTTAAAATAATTAGACTTGCCAGAGAATATAATATACTTGAGAAAGTAGAGTTAGTTGGAAATAATTTTTACCAATTTTCTAAAATAAGAAAAATGGAAAAAGAAGCCAAATTAATTTATTCGATATCAGAAAGACACCCAATTATTGCAGAAAAAGATTTAAAATTCAATAAGATGAATAAATTAAATATCTACGGTTTCAATATCAGAAATATTCAAGCTAAATTGAACTTTTTTAAGCAAATCAAAAATGCTGGTTTTGGTTTTTACGTTTGGGCTGTAGATACTCGATTTTTTATGAAAAGATTTTTAAAAATGAATTATAATGGTAAATACGTGGATGCGATTTATACTAATTATCCCGATATTGTTCTTGAATTAAGGGATAAAATTCAAAGAGAACAGAATTTAGGGGTTTGAAAAAATATTAACTCTTTTTTTTAATCTCATATCCGCATTTAGGACAAATTAATGGAGCAAAACCAATCTCATAACCATGCAAACCTTCTATAAGACTACCGCATATAGGACATCTAGGTTTAAATGTTGGAAACCATTGACCATCAACATTTTTTAAAGTTTTCCAATAATCCATTACTTGCTGGATTTTTCCCTTTTCAATACCTTTCATCTCTAATCCTTTAATAATCGAATCACCTCTCGGTTTTAAAAAAACTACAAATTTCATCTTATCTGTTGAATTTATTAAAGATAAAGTTGGTAATATACTATTCAATTTCATCCGATCGAAAAAGGATGCCAATTCCATTGGTCCAATCGCTGCTAATATTCCCTTTCCTTCTTTATCAATTTGAATTAACAATTGATACCCACGTTTCTTAAAGTCAAAACCCCATAAAAAAAACCAATTAGATATATCATATTCTTCCTTTTCTGGTCCAACAACTCTTTTTATGGAATCCTGTGAAAAATAATGCGGTTTTTTCTTAATGTTTTCCTTAAGATCCTCAAAAAACTTGTTTTCGATCTTTGGAAATTTTCCAAGTATATACTTCAAAGAAAGTAAATTCACGTCTGATGATATTTTTACATCTCGGGGATTCCAAGTATTAAACAGTGATACTTTGAAGTAATACATATTATTAAATAAAAATAAATTTACATTTAAATTACTCTAATAAAAAAATATATTTCAATTATAATTACTTAATGTGAAATTTTATGGCTATAAAAAAAGTAGGAATTCTGACGGGTGGAGGAGACGCCCCTGGCCTCAATTCCGTTTTATATGGAATATTACTGAAAGCATTTGATTCTGGAATTGAATGTATTGGAATTAAAAAGGGATGGAAGGGTTTTATGGAAAATATTAAGGAACCTCTTAATATTGCTGAGTTAGACGATTTACACACTATTGGAGGAACATTAATTTATACATCAAGATATAATCCTTATAAAGCAGTACATAAACTATCGGACCAGAAGGAAAAAGAAGAATTAGCAAAAAAAATTGCAACTGAGATGGCATCGAAATTTAAGGATTTAGATATCGATGCTCTAATTGCTATAGGTGGTGATGATACATTAGGAGTTGCTGCTGCAATGTTTAAATATTCCAATGCAAAAATTATTGGAGTCCCTAAAACAATAGATAATGATTTATTAGGAACACATTATACATTTGGATTCTGGAGTGCAGTTCAACTAGCTTCAAATGTAATGGACAATCTTACAACCACTGCCAGATCCCACCAGAGAGTGTTTATTGTCGAAGTTATGGGAAGAGATGCTGGTTTTTTAACTATGTATAGTGGAATTTCAACTGGTGCTGATATTATTTTAATTCCTGAAACTCCTTTTGATTTAGAATCGGATGTAATCGATGTGCTTAAAAATAGAGTAAGAAGTGGCTATAAATATCATCTTATTGCTTGTTCTGAAGGAGCTTATCCAAGTAAAGAATCATTATTAAAAGATTTCAAGACAATTACGAAAAAAACAATAGATAATTTACCCAAAGATGAATATGGCAATCCTTTATTATCATCGTTAAAAATAAGTAAAATTTTAGTTCAAGAATTAAACTTGCGAGACGATTTAAAAGAAGAATTTAAGAAAAACGGTGTGGATTTTGAATGTAGAAGTGTTGTGTTAGGACATACTATGAGAGCAGGAACTCCCAATGCATTTGATCGAATTTTAGGATTAAGGTTTGGTTTAGCTGCCATGAAACAGGTGATTAAAGAGGATTTTGGTAAAATGGTTTCATTACAAGGAAATAGAATTCTAACCATACCTCTTGAAGAAGGCGCACGAAAAAAGTATATAACAAAAGATAGCGATAAAATAGAATTAAGGGATTTATTAGTTAAAGTTCGCTATAAATCAAAACAGTAAAAAGTTTAATATTTTTTTAAAAATATTCAATTTTTAATGACTTTTCATTAACGGGCACGATATAACTCCCACCTAATTCATCAGTTATTATTAATGTGAATTTAAATTCCCCATTAATGGCTCTATCTATATTTTCAAGGATTTTATTCACTTTTTGATTTTCTTCAGATAACCCTTTTTTAAAAAATAAAACAGCATCTTTCATTCTAGATAATACACCCTCAATATTTGTAATATAAAAGTCTGCTGCAGGACCAGGCTCAATTTCCATTTCTAATTCAGGGATTTCTAATACACCTGAAGATGATCTAAAAACTTTTGATTTTAAGTCTTCTTTCTCATTAACATGCAAAATAAATTTACCTGGCTTAATGGGTGTTTCTACTGGAATAAGATCATTTTTCGTAAAATCACATTTATTGCATTCGAATTTCATGATGAGATATTTATCTCCATCTGGAAGTTCATGAATATGCTTACTTAAAATGAGTCTTCCTTTCTTACAGATCGGACAATCGAAACCTAAATCTTCTCCAGAGTCATCTTTTTTAATCTTTACCATATATAATTATAAATATAATTTGATTATGAAATATTTTATTAAAAATAAAAACAAATATTTTGAACACTTTAAAATTATACATTATAAAGGAGCATTGAAAAATGATAGAGAAAAAAATTATTGAAATAGCATTTCATGGCCGGGGAGGTCAAACAGCAATTACCGCTTCACAATTATTGGCGGAAATGGCATATGAAAGTGGTTTTAAAGATGCGATATCTATACCAATAATTGGTGCTGAACGAAGGGGTGCTCCAATACAAGCTTTTTCTAAAATATCTAGGGATGCTCAAATTAGATCATATAGTAGTGTAACAGACCCGGATTTTATGCTTATTTTTGATACTACTCTATTAAAGATTCCCAGAGTGTTTGCTACCATTAAAGAGGGAGTGATTTTAATCATTAATAGCAATCATAAAATTGATTTTAATAATAATTTGCAAAAAAATGTTAAAATTTATATGGTTGATGCAACTGGGATTTCATTAAAGTATGGGTTAGCAATAGAGGGGTTTCCAATTTTAAATATTCCAATGTTAGGAGCATTTGCTAAGATATCTGGATTTTATGGCTTAGATATTATGGAAAAAGTTATTAAAAAAAAATTTGGTTCAAGGGCTGAGAAAAATATGAAAACAGCCAAAGATGCATTTGAAACGGTTAAGGAGATGATTTAATTATGTGGAAAATAATAGCGGAAAGTAAAGATAAAAGACCGAAACTTCAAAATTATAAAAATTGGAATGAATTACCTCCAATTCCCATATCATTTCCTTGTTATGGAAGTATGGGAGAGACAGGAGATTGGAGGGTTTTTAGACCTGTAATAGACAAAAAAAAATGCACTAAATGTGGATTTTGCTGGATGTACTGTCCTGAAGGAGTGATTCAAAAAAGTGAGGATGGATTTTTCACAATAGATTATGTATATTGTAAAGGCTGTGGAATTTGTGCAAAAGAATGTCCTGTTAAAGCAATAGAAATGAAAAGGGAGAGTGAATTTGAATAATGAGTCAAAAAGAACAGGAAATTAAGTTTATTAAAGGTAATGTTGCAGCAGCTTATGCAGCACGCTCAGCAAAGGTTCAAGTTATAAGTGCGTATCCAATTACTCCGCAAACAACTGTTGTTGAAAAACTTTCAGATTTTGTCGATTCTGGAGATATGCCAGCCCAATATATTAAAGTTGAATCGGAACACTCAGTTATGGCTGCTCTAGTAGGTGCAAGCATTGCTGGAACTAGAACCTTTTCCGCAACAGCTGGACAAGGTCTTTTATATATGAGCGAGATGGTTCATTGGGCAGCTGGTGCGAGATTACCTATAGTAATGACTATTGCATCGCGTGGAATCGCTCCTCCGTGGAATATATGGGCGGATTTTACTGATGTGATTTCACAGAGAGACGCTGGATGGTTAATTTCATTTGCATCTTCACATCAAGAGATTTATGATAGTGTTTTAATGGCCTATAAAATCTGTGAAAATGAGGAAGTTTTACTCCCAATGTTTGTTG
This sequence comes from Promethearchaeota archaeon, assembly GCA_019058135.1. Lineage (GTDB taxonomy): Archaea > Asgardarchaeota > Lokiarchaeia > Sigyniarchaeales > SOKP01 > 6H3-1. The sequence continues at coordinate 15,689 of JAHLWE010000151.1, forward strand.
CATATGGAGGTTTCGTATTATCACACACATCTAAACCGGTAATTATTGAACCTGATGATAAATTAGAAAAGTTTCTACCGCCTTTACCCGATGAAAAAGGCTGGCCACATATTTTTATTGATCCAGAAAGACCAATGATGCATGGAAATCTAATTATGCCTTCTGGTTTTTATTATGAATTCAGAATGAAAATTCATGATGAAATGATGAAATCGACGCACATAATTAAACAAACTGCTTTAGAATTTGAAAAGATCTTTGGAAGAAGTTATGGAAATGGACTTATTCAAGAATATAAGATAGATGATGCGGAAGTAGCATTGATTAATATTGGAGGGCTTGCACTACAGGCAGAGCAGGCTGTAGATGAACTAAGACAGGAGGGTTATAAAGTGGGTTCAGTAAGATTAAGACATTTTAGACCATTTCCTACTGAGGAAATTATAAATATAGCGAAAAAGGTTGATGTTATTGGAGTAGTTGATCGAGATACAGCTTTTGGATCCCCAACTGGAGGTGCAGTTAGTTCTGAATGTAAAAGCGCACTTCACGGAACAGGTATTGATGCGATTATTTTACCGATTATTACTGGAATTGGAGGGAGAGAAGTTTCAGTAGAACAACAGAAGGAAGAATTTAAAAAATTAATAAAATTAAAAGAGACAGGAGAATTTCCACAGGATATGATACATGGGACTCTCTGGGATGGCATTTTGGAGGTAAAATAATAATGGTTAGTTTAAAAGAATTACAAGAAACATCTAGAGAGGAATTATTCTTAGCAGGAAATTCAACGTGTGCTGGTTGTGGATTGGAGTTGGCACTTAGATGGGCGATGAAAGCGCTCGGTCCTAAGACCGCTCTGGTTGCTCCGGCAAGCTGCCTTAATGTGGTTGTTGGGTTATGGCCTAAAACTGCCCCAAATTTCCCCTTTATTAATATGGCATTTGCTGCATCAGCAGCAGCGGCATCTGGTCTATCTGCAGCCTTTAAAGCGAAAGAATGTAAATTTCCTGGAAAAGTGTGGGGGAAAATGACTTCCTTAGTCTTCGCGGGAGATGGTGGTACAACGGATATTGGAATTCAAGGTTTAAGTGGTGCAGCAGAAAGAAACTCCAATATTCTTTATGTTTGTTACGATAATGAGGCTTATATGAATACTGGTATTCAAAGAAGCTCGTCTACACCTCATGGGGCTAGAACTACAACTACACCTTTTGGAAAACAACGATTTAAAAAAGATTTGCCTGCAATAGTGGTGGCTCATAACGTCCCATATGTAGCTACATGTTGTATCTCTTATCCGATTGATCTTTATGAGAAATTTAAGAAAGCAAAAGATATTCAAGGATTTAGGTATATTCATATACTTGCACCCTGTCCACCCGGTTGGGGGTTTGCTTCTGAAGATACCGTAAAAATGGGGAAACTGGCAGTGGAAACTGGATTTTGGATATTATATGAAGTTGAAAATGGTGAATTTAAATTATCTAAGCCGAGTAAAAAATATTTGGATCCCTCGAAACGCAGACCAATTCAAGAATATTTAGAGATTCAAAAAAGATTTAACACACTTTCTGAGGTTGGATTAGTTAAATGGCAAGAGAATATAAAAAATGCATGGAAATACATTGAGTTAGAATTAGAATTAAAGGAAAAAAGTAAATAATTGAATAAAACCTGAAAAAATTATTCACAAACAATTAAAATTAT
>JAHLWE010000152.1 GCA_019058135.1 Promethearchaeota archaeon
ACTCCCATCGGGCGAACTGCTAGCCCAATTAAAAACCCCATACACAAATTACCGACGCTCTACCCGGCACAACTATTCCCTGACCATTCAAATTCTAATGCGAGGGCTTAGGGCAAAGATCATATTTGATTTTCACAATAAACCTATGAACTCATCACATACAATTTATTTTGATGCTCTTCATATTGGGAGGATAATAATCTTCTTCCTTTTCTTTTTCATTTGGTTTGTAACTTTTATCAATACCCTTCCGAGCATCACCGCACAAGGGAGTTTAAAGCAATGCTTTATCGAAAGTTCTCGGATTTTACGTAAGAATGCAAAGCGATTGTTTACCACATGGGGAATTTTCTTTCTGATTTTTATTATCCCGCCATTTACGGTTAATCTTATCATAATAGTATTCTTACCCTCATTATTAAGTACTTTTTTTATTCTAGTTTTACTTGGTTTATCTGTATCATTTCTAGTAATAATCAGTTTTCCGATGTTGTCATTGATTGCAACAGGACTTTATAACAATGTTGAATTCACACGATTCAAACCATTTCCACCATCTGAATAATCTAAATAATATTTTAAAATTTCGAATATTAAAAAAAATTGTGAATAATGGCATATGTCAAGTAATTTTAATTCTTCCATTAGTAAATCTTCTAAAATAAAAGAAAAGATCAAAATCATTGACCCTTCACTCGCTCTCATAGTATTACATGAGAAAAAGAAGATGATTTTGAAAATGTTGCTCGAGAAAGCAATGACCATCCAAGACCTTAAAAAGGCAACCAATCTCAATCCTGGCACAATAAAACGCCATCTCGATGATTTGGTTAAAAATAAATTAGTTTTTGTGGCACAAGTTAAGTATAGTGATTATAATATAAGAATGAAATATTATAGAGCCACCGCCAAGAATTTTATTATTAATATTAAAATTTAAGGAAACTGAAAAATAGATCATTGTTTAGATAATATTTATGCTCTAAATTAAAATACCAAATTCTTTATGCCAAAAAAAGTTATAATCATAATTCCTGCATATAACGAAGAACGAAATATTTCTTGGGTTTTAAAAAAAATACCTAACCTACTAGATTATACATTTGAAACCATAGTAATAAACGATGGAAGTGAAGATAATACTGCCTTGCTGGCAGCGAAACGTGGAGTGATAGTAATCAATAATAACAAAAACATTGGATTGGGACAGACAATCAGAAAGGGATTAGTTGAGGCGTTGAAAAGAGACGCCGATATTATTGTTAATATGGACGCAGATGGGCAATATGACCCAGAAGAGATTAAAAAATTGATTAAACCTTTTGAAAGAGTTGAAAGAGCAAGAATTGATTTAGTTTTGGGAGCACGACTTCAAAATATTGAATTTAAGTTTGGACTCTTAAAATCTTTTGGGAACAAAATAATCTCCTTTTTAATCTCGTTATTGATTTCTAGGAAATCTGTTATTTCTGATACACAAACAGGCTTTAGGGCGATATCAAAAGATTTAGTAGAAGTATTAGTTAAAAAATTAAAAGGAAAATATACTTACACCCAAGAAATGATAATTCATGCAAAATTAAATAATTTTAGAATAATTGAAGTACCAATTCACTTTTATCAAAGAAGATCCGGAAAATCTCGATTGATAAGAAATCCTTTTATCTACCTATTTAAAATAGTAATCATCTGTGCAAAAACTTTTTTAGATTACAAAATAAAACGCCATGCTTAAATAACTTTTTTTAACGAAACTGAAATTATTGCAAAATAAATAAATCAGAAAAAAAAAGTTTAATTCATATTAGTTAGAAAAATTAATTTCAACTAAATTTTTAAAAAAATAAAAATGATTTGAATGGCAGAAGTTTTTATTATTGATACGACTCAAGGGATTGAATCCGCAGTTAAAGAAATGTTCTCTCATCTTGAAAAGGATGGAGAATCTATTTTAAAAAGTTCAAAAGAAGTTTATATTTAAGTTAATGGCATCGATTTTAAAAAACACGCTTATACTTCTCCCGAAGTTTTAGAGATTGTAATTAAATATCTTAAAGAAATTGGGGCAAGTAAAATTTATGTTATGGAGAATTCAACGCAAGGAAATATGAGTAGAATAGTTTTTGCAATAACTGGTTATAGAAAAGTGTGTAAAAAAACGGGAGCGAAGGCAATTTATTTAGATGAGGAAAAAACAGAAACTTTCACTTTTAAAGGAAAACCTAAGGTTGAATATATTTTAAAAACTTTCAGATTACCTAAAACAATTGTTAAACTAATGGAAAACAGAGATGCATATACCTACATCAATTTACCAAAATTAAAAACCCATAGTATGGCAGGTGTTACCTTAGGAATAAAAAATCAATGGGGTTATCCACAACATGCAGATCGAGGAATTGACCACAATTACAATCTTCATTCAAAAATTGTGGATGTTTATGAATATATTCAACCGGATATTACAATAATAGATGGAATTGAGGGCACAATTCATGGACATTATCCTCCAACAGCTTTAGAAGATAAACTCGTTAAGGAATTTAATATTTTAATTGGTGGGAGAGATACAGTTTCAGTTGACGTGGTCGGTGCAAGAGTTTTCGGTTTAACTTTAGAGGATGTTCCACATTTAAAAATTGCAAACGAACGAGGGCTGGGAGATGGTGATTTAAGTAAAATTAAAGTGATTGGAAAATCTTTAGATGAATATAAAGAAAAATATCCTACTGATTTACTTCAGGAATTTCCAAAAGATGTAAAAATAATCAAAGGTAAAAAATTACTTTGTCAAGAGGGTTGTAAGTATAATCCATTAGCAACATTGCAATGCTTTTGGCTTGATAATCAAGGGAAAGGTGGATTTTTTATAGTAATGGGCAAAGGATTTGATGAGGATCTAGTAGAACAACTAAAAAAAGATGGATTTACGAAAGGCCTTGTAGCTGGGTTTTGCGCTATAGACGAGGTTGGAAAAAAACTGAGGGAAGAATTCGGTAAAAAAAATGTGTTCTTTTCGCATAATTGCAATAATTTGGCTGAAACAATTAATGCATTATTTAAATTGATGGATGTAAAAGCTCTCGATGTATTTCCTCCGGGATTTTCCATATGGAAATTATTGTAT
>JAHLWE010000153.1 GCA_019058135.1 Promethearchaeota archaeon
AAACCAAACACCAAGAGGTAAAAAATTATGAAGAAAGTAGTTGATGTATGCACCCGGGTGGAAGGACATGGAAATATAAAAATTTTACTTCAGAAAGATGAAATTTCAAGTGTGAATTTTGATCTTGAAATATTTCGAGGGTTTGAAAATATTTTACTTGACAAAAGGCTAATCGATACTCCTAGAATTGCATCAAGAATATGTGGATTGTGTCACGCATCACAGACAATAGCTAGTTGTAAAGCAATAGAGAGTATGTATGAAGTCGAACCTTCAAATCAATCAGTTCTTTTGAGACGACTATTAATGATTGGAGAGTTGATAAGATCACATTCAATGCATTTCTTTTTTCAAGCATTTCCCGACCTTTTTGTAATTTTGGATAAACAACCAAAACCACTCTCACTGAATGAATTAATCCATTTTGATCCTAAATTAACTTCAAATATGTATGAATTAATAAAAATCGGCAATGAAATCGTGAATTTATTTGGTGGAAGAACTGTACATTTAATAACACCCATTATCGGTGGTATATTTTTTTCACCATTAAAAAAAGAAATAAATATTGCTCGGAAATATCTGCAAAATTCTATAAATAATTTAAAATGGATTATTGAGCGATTCCAAGAGATATTTTCTCAATTTGATCCTCCTGATGTTTATTCCTTACCAAATCCTGCTTATATGGGAATGCATAATGATGAGAAATATGACCGGTATAATGGACTGTTACGATTGGCACAAAATAATAAAATTATAGCAGATTTTCCCGTGTATAAACATTCACAATATTTTGATAAGCAGGAGGATATACGTGGAATTGATTTCTATTTAAAGAATGACCAAAACATACTTGTTGGCCCACTCTCACGATATAAAATAATTAATGATTATGGAATAGATGAACTGCAATCCTATATTAAACTTTTTAATAAAGAATGGCAAAATAGTATTTTATTCTCAAACGTTATCAGGCTAATAGAAATGATGTTTGTTTCTTACGAAGGGTTATCAATTCTAGACGATACTGAATTGACACAAAAAAATGAAATTAATCCTATTAATTTTCTAAAAAATAATGAAGGACTCGGCATGGTTGAAGCACCTCGAGGAACTCTTATACACTATTATCATGTAAATAAAAAGAGATTAATTGATAAAGTGAAACTTTTTATTGCAACTGAAATTAATTTGCCAATTATCGATGAAATCCTAACAACACAAAGCCAAAAATTGTATGAAAGAACTGGTGATTTTAATCAGATCAAAAAACAAGCGCAAATGATTATAAGATCGTTTGATCCTTGTATTTCTTGCGCAACCCATTAAGATTAAAACCTTTTAATATAAGAATTATGCTGATTGAGGAAAATTTATGGGTGGATTAAAAACTAATATTTCTAAAGAAAAATTAAGACTTCTTATCATTTTTATTCTGTTATCTGCTTCACTTTTTTTACAATATTATTTTCTATTTATTCTAAAAATAAGCATTATTTTTTCCCATTTCTTTTATATCCCTATTATTTTTGCATGTCTTTGGTGGAAAAACAAAGGCTTGGTTGTACCAATCTTTCTCTCTGGATTACTCATTTTCTTTCCCATTTTAAGTGGATTGGATATGTTTTTTAATAATCTTATAGAAAATATTTTTCGAGCTGTCTTAATTTTATTTATTGGTATTGTAGTTGTCATTTTAAGCAAGCAAATCTTAAAGGCAGAAAATAAATTAAAAGAACGAGTTAAGGAACTTAATTGTTTATTTAATATTATTGAATTGATTAAAAATCCAAACATATCAATTGAAGAAATTCTATTAGAAACTCAAAAACAAATTCAAAATGCCTGGAAATTTCCGGATATGATATGTTCAAGAATAGTTTTTGATAAAAAAGAATATTTAACAAATAACTATAAAGAAACACCTTGGAATTTGTCAGTTAAAAATTTAATAAAAGACAAGGAATTAAGTATTTCTGTACATTATCTCGAGGAAAAGCCCTTCCTTGAAGAAGAAAAGAATTTATTAGTGAAAATTGCTGAACAGTTAAAAGCTATTTTTGAATTTAAATTATTAATATAATTTTCATTGAGATTAAATTAATTAATCTTTAAAATAAAACCAAAAATAAAGAAAAATATTTAAAAATAAGGTTGGTAATTATTCCTCCTCTTCCTTAAATATTTCCTCTACTTTATCGTTAGAATCTCTGAAAGGATGTAGAGCTCCTGACCAATCTAAAAGATGAAGTTTATGCTTTTCCTCAAACCATTCAACAAATTCTTTTAAAATACCCCTATTTTCTAAAGACTGTTTTCCTTTGATAAATAATGCAGAAAAAGTATATTTTCCATACTCTAACAAGATTTTGATGTCGCCATGGTCAATGGTTTTCAGTAATTCTGAACTCTTTGTTGCCTCTTTAATAAAAGCCGTAATAGCCGTAAACATACCCGCAATCAATCCTGAGTCTGCATAATCTACACCTTTAAAGTTGTAACTGAATAGGTCCCTGCCATCACTGTAAATAACATAAAGTCCTTGCAGCTCGACTTTTTCATAAGTATATGTGAATTCTGGAATCCAAAAAGAGATTTTTCCATTATAAAATAGATATTTTAAAGTAAAATAAAATCTCTGCATTTCTTCCTTATCTGTTGGTCTAATTTCTTTCAAAAATTTATTATCCTTGATCTTTTCTAATAGTTCTTTAACTTCTTCTCTCTCTTCAATTTTCTCTTCCTTAATTTCTGATTCAGGAGTTTTTACCACTAAATATCGATAGAGATCTGTAATATATGCATCATATCTTGGGAATTCGGAAGTTCTTGAAAAGGATATCCGTTCAATTATATCTCCTTCCTTCGAAACATTTTTAATAATAAAGATTTTATTTAAATAATATAAAATTAATCCCCAGATTAAGAGATTAAAAATATAGCGTGTAAAAGTGAATGGAATCGCTACAATTACTAATAATCTAAATTCACCTAGGTTGACTTTAAACAAAACTGTCCTTATTGTGTAAATATCTTTATCAAATAATGAAAAATAAGCTGGTGAACCAGTAATCCAATAATCTTCTAGAGCAAAATTGATTGGAGGGTAAAGACCTAAAAACCATATCATTATTGAGATTAAAATGACAATCCCTAAAAAGATAAAAGATGTTATGGCTATCTTTTTTATAAATTGCATACTTCTCGCGAAAAGATATGCAAAAAGGATAACAGAAAAAATTAATATAAATGTATTTATAATATTTAATAGATCCAATCTCAACATATCTTCTAAAAATATCACATTTCCATAAGAAATATCAGCTTTTAGTAGTAGTTCGTCAAAATATTCTTTACTTATCATTATCCCTACCTGTAATGGATTAATTAAAAAATGGTAAATAATAAGAAAAATTAAACAGCCTCCTACGCCAATAATTAAAGGAATATACCAATTTGTCCAATCTATCTTTTTTTTCTTCGTTTTTGTTCTTTTCCATAAATCAATTAACTTTATAAAAATTAAAATGGCAATAGGTTGAAAAATTTTGTGAAATAAAATAAATATTATAGCACCCATCATAAAATATGCGAAGAAATAAAGTATAAAAACGTGATTTGTATTAGGATCTGCTAAAAATAATAAAATACTTAAAAGAGATATTGGTGTTCCTACTTGAAACAAACTTCTAAATGTATCTTCTCTCAATTTTTCTCCAATGTATACTCCTTTAAAGGAAATTTTACTACTATAAACTAAGTGAATCCCAAGTAATAGTGTGGCAATATATACAAATAAAATTTCTACAAACCATCCCATAGTTGTTGTACCTGTGGTTAAATCAATATTCTCTAGACCTAAAAGTTTGATTATAACGGATAATAAGTATAAAGATATTGGCAAAAGAACAATTAATAATTTTATGAGTTGTTTTTCTTCCGACCAATCACTTTTTATTAGTCCCTCTTTTATCATATCAGAAGGACTTTTTTTAAATTCATAAGTTAGATCGGCAAGTTTATCCCTCATATTTCCCGGTTCTTTGCGCAATTTTCTCCATAATATGAGAAATGATAAAAGGGGTCCTACTAAAAAAATAAATGTCAAAGTTGCAAAAGGATATTGAAAAAAATAACCAATTAGAGATATCATATGGGTAAATATGAAAAAAAATGCCATAAATATATTTTCTTGTTCTTGGGGATGTAATTGAAGCTCCTTAGGATCGATGTTTGTTTGAAACGTAATTGGTAAAACCCAATATACTAGAAAGAATATAACAATTCCTAAGAAAACTCTTAAATATAATTTTCCAATTAATCGTTTATATATAAAAGGTATTGGAATCGCCAAAAAAATAATTGGCAATGCATTTAGAAAGAACATAAAAAATATTTCTATCGGTTCCATTTATAACGCCTTATTTTTTATATTAAAATAATTATAATATACGTTAATTACTTATGTGATTATATAAATATTTGTTGATAATTGGATGAATAACATAGGAATAATCTCAGATAAAGACTTTGAAATTTTAAATGAACCACCTTTCCCCCGACCTTATTTTGAAGCATTTGAAACACCTTTAAGAATTAAATGCATTATGGACTATTTTGAAAAAGAAAATCTCTTTGAAGACAATAGGATAAAAAAGATTCCAATAAGAAGTTTTGAAAAGATTGAGACAATTCTTGCATTAGTTCATACCAGATACCATGTTGATTCAATAAAATATTTTTCAAATATGGGTTCTGGAAGTATTGGTGAATCTATATTCATTACTGAAGAGACATTTCAATTGGCAAAAAAAGCAGTTGAGGGAACTATCACTGCTTTTGATTCCGTCATATCGGGAGATATTAATCAATCATTTGCTTTCATAAGACCTCCGGGTCATCATGCATTAAGAGATGTAGCTTCAGGTCTGTGCATTTTTAATAATATCGCAGTGGGCATTCAATATTTAAGAAAAATAAAAAAAAATGCAAAAAAGGTTGCTATCATTGATATTGATAATCATTATGGAGATGGAATCGCTAAATTTTTTTATGAAGACCCAAATGTACTTTATTTTTCAATTCATGAATATGATTTTGATCAAGGAGAACTGGGTTTTATTCATGAGCTTGGAGAAAATGAAGGTTTAGGCTATAATATTAATTTTCCAATACCTCCCAAAACCACCGATAAGTATTATTTAGAGTTTTTTGATATTTTAAAGGTAGTATTTTCAGAGTTTAAACCCGAAATAATAATTGTTGCCTGCGGATTTGATTGCCACTATACAGATCCCATCGGAAACTGTTTGCTTACAGCGAATTCATACATTAAACTTACTCAAAAATTATTAACACTCGCCAATAATGTGTGTAATGGGAAAATCGCATTTATCCTCGAAGGAGGGTATAGCTTAAGTGCATTACCAATATGTTCTTACTCTATAATTAAAGCACTTCTAGGTGAACTGGTTAATCTACCTTCTCAAGAAAAAATAGAATTTCCCGAGGATTTAGATATCTCAAAAGTAATTACTAAAGTAAAAGATGAATTAAAGGAATTATTAAGAGATTATTGGCCTATCATTTAATATTAATCGCTAATTAATAAAAAAATGAGTATAGATTTTCTCGATATATTTTAAACTACATATAAGCGTGAGATTTTTGAAAAATAATTAGAAAATAAATGAGAAAAAACAGCAGAAGATTGCAGTCTGCGGCTTGGACTGCGGCAATTGTGATATATATAACGCCTTAAATAATCCAGAAATAGCTCATCAATTGGTAAAACAGTTTCAAGGTGCCTGGGAAGATGTAAAGGCTGAAGATTTCCATTGTAATGGTTGTAGGGGAGATATTACAAAATGCTGGACCCCGGATTGTTGGATTCGAGAATGTTGCGTTAATAATAAAAATCTAGAGTATTGCTATGAATGTCAAGAATTTCCTTGTATCAAACTTAAAAAATGGGCTAATAAAAGTGAACGATATGGTAATGCATTGAATCAACTTAAGAAAATGAAGGTGTAAGAAATATTATAAAAACCTCTAACTTAAGATCTAAAGAATTTAAATATCCAAAAATAAAAATAAAATAGAGAATTTTTATTCTTTACAATTTCTTTTTTAATTTTTTTGCATATTCTTGCACGTTAAATAACGCATCACGAGGACCGGCTTGTGGACTGATATAACACATTAATGCAGCGTTGTTATCACCTGTAGGACAAATTATAATATGCCCCTTTCCTTTAATATTAGTTGCGATTTTTCGTTCAGGAGTATTCTCAACAACCATAAAATTAATCTCTTGTAATGTAATTCTACCAACCCCACTTTCGGCTTGAATTATGTTCAATATACCCGATAAATCTTGTGATAAATCCCAATTTTCCGTTTGAAAACTTATTTGATTATCACTACCAATTAAAGCTACCCCTATTACATTTGGTTCTTCATTTAATAAGTCATTTATAATAGTACTAATCTTACTAGACAATATTTCTCAACCCTTTTGAATTTTTGATTATTCTTTTAATGAATATTGATAGCTAAAAATTGTTTTAAAACTCTTTTATTACCTATTGCTTAAATATATAAAATACATTCTTCTTTAATTTAATATATCCAAAAATATTTTGGATTCAACAATTAAAAAAAATAATTCATAAAATTTTTAAGTGACTATTATGACTTTAAGATTATGGAAAAAGGCAATTGTCCTTACACTTCGAAGTAAAAGAAGGTTTACAGTGTTTACTTTAATGTATACTGGGCTACTAATTTGGTCTTCATTTTCATTTGATTTTGCTCCGACCTTGAGATACATTGGGATTACCTCTTTTTTTATTGCAATGGGCATTTCAATATTCCTATCGCTTTTATATGCCTGGAT
>JAHLWE010000154.1 GCA_019058135.1 Promethearchaeota archaeon
AAGAAAGAAAAAGAAAGTTGGCAATGAACTTCTTTGAGCGTCTTGTTGATTTGTTCTTTTCCTTAATAGCTCTTAGTCATTTCCTCTTTTATAATAAGCTCACTAAGTTCATTATATTCATCTACTCTGTCTTCCTTGCCAACTTGTAAGCTGCTAATCTACCACCGATCAGTTCACTGAAAATAAACCACACTAACAAGCAGGGAGTTGTAAATATATAATATAGTAAGAAATTCCCTAATGGTCCATTCATCATAATCCAAAGACTTCCCCAAACAATTCCATATATTATAATAAAAATTCCAGCATTTATCTTTCTATATGTTAAGTACATAATTGGTGTTTCCAGAGGATACTTTTTTCTCAAGAATCCTGTCCAATCTATGAATGGTTGCTTCTTAATAAGTAGCGTCACCTGTATTACCAAGTTGAGAAATATTGGATAGAACCCAAGAGGCCAAGTTAACAGGGCTTCCTCTGGAACATAAAGGGATTCAAAATTTAATTTTTCTACCTGTACAAATTTTATAAGCCTAACTATAGCAGGGATTCCATATAATATCCAGTTAACGAAAATAAGCTGTTTCGTCTTTTTGAAATCTTTCACCAAAATTGTTGTTCCAGGAATCACAAACAGGAACATTATAAAAGAAAGAAATATGTAGAACTCAGAAGTTGGTTATATACTCATTAGGTTCAATGTATCACATTGTGTTGGAGCACCACCAAACATGCAACCATAACCAACAAGATAAAAGAAATTACTAAAAATAGGCGTTGGATGAGCACTTCCTTGATAGCTCTCTGGAATATCTGTTGGAAACATACCAATAATCAGAGTTAGTACTCCTACCGTCAGTATTGAAAGAATAATGGATATAATAAAACCAGCTGATTGTGAAGGATTATTTTTCACCTGACGTGTTAAGGATTGCACATCTCTCCCCCTAATTACTCTCTTGTCTATTCTTCATCTTTTATGAATATATTTTTTTCTATCTAGTTTTTTACTTGAGTATTTTTTAGTTCTTTCTTTTTATCTTCCTTTGAGCTTCTGGTCATTAAACAAGCTTAACTAATCGGGAAAATATATAATAAACTTTAATATATTCAATTGTTATCTTTATTAGAAGTCAAGGGGAAGTATTTGTGAAGAGAAAGTTATATGGATTTTTTGGAATTTCTTTTATTATTAGTATAATTCTATATCAAGCATTAATTACAAATGCTCTTACCTTCCCATTAATCGATGAAGTGGATGATGTTTTTCATTTAATAAATCTTAATGTTGTTTCTCGAGGTGATTATTACAACGAAATTGATATTTTAGAAGCATCTATAATTGAAATTAATTTAATCATTACTTTTCAATCAGCTCCCATTATTGATGATGAGCACAGTTATGGTGGGTATATTTATTGGTGGGGTCCAACGAACATTTTTAATTATACTAGTTGGCGTATTGGTATTGATATTTTGGAAGATGAAATGACCAATTATGCTGATATTCGGATTGATTATTTATTAAACGATTCAGACTATAATTTGCGATTATACGATGTTATCACAATAGAAAACAATAAAATTATCTTTCCAATCCTTAACCATTCACTTTTACCTAATTTTCCTAATCCTCCACACTTCTTTTTTGCAGGGTCCTATTATATTAGTGATGATGATTTTGATGTTGATCACCTGCCAGAGAGATTATCTTGGACTCGCCCATCTTCTAATTTGCCCACCGATGAAGGCAGAATATCATTTCCTTCCTCAATTTTAACATTGATTTCAATAATTGTTATCTTTTGATTTTACCGAAAAAAGCGATGGATTTTGCTAATTTTTCCTTCCAAAGAGAGATAAAAATCTGGATAATATTGATTAATTGCTTTTTAGGATTAATTCTCTAATTTTATTTCTTTTTTTTGACTTCTTGATAGTTACGATAACAACAGTTATTATTACAAATATTACGATGCAAGTTAAGGTAATAGGCAAAAAAACAAATAGAAATGTTATATCTCGAACCCAATCTGGACCTATCCATGTAGGAAACATTCTTTTTGGTTTTGCTGGATCTGAAACATCAATTATAAACAACATTCGGTTTATGTTTTCCGAATCTTTAAACAAATAAGCTAACCCATCTTCTACAATTATCTCTCTAAATGGTCCTCGTTCATTGTCATATTTTAATTTCCCAATCATTTTAGGTTTGTCAATTATTGAAATATCTAATACAGCTAAGCCATCGTTTTTTGCGATATATGCATTTGTCCCATTCAAAGTAATATCTTTAAAATATTCTTCTGGAGCATTATACACGATTTTTTCTTGTGGACTTGTCGGATCACTTATATTAAAGATTTTTAGTCCTTCGTTTTGTTTTATTAGGAAGAGATAGTCATTTTGACATTCAATTGCATTAATGTACCCCTCCTCATTTATTTCACACACTTTTTGTGGAGTAGTGTGATTAGAGATATGAATTATTTGAATTCTACCATCAAATAGATTTCCAAACTCAGGAAATTTCATCAAATATAGATGTTGTTTTCTAATAACAAAATCATCAAAGTTATACCCATTATAGAAATAAATCCCAACTTCAATAGGATTATTTGGATCCTTACAATCAACTATTAATACGCCACCTATTTCATCTTCATAATTATTTATCAAATTGTAAACATATCTCCCTTTTACTTGAATTCCTGAAGTATAATACCAAGTCATATTTCTATTCGTAGAAAATTGATTAAGAATTCTAATATTTTGTAGATCAGAGACATCGAAAATTACGAATCCCAAGCTCCAGTTGTTTTTATTCGATACAGAAAGATAAAGCAAAGTATTATTGATAGTAATGTAATGAGACTGTAAATCCATAGCAATATAATGTTCTGTAATATTAGTAGGATTTTTTGGGTCAGTTAAGTTAAGAACATTAAATCCATTTGAATTGCTTTGAAAAGCTATCCTTTTTTTTGCTGCCAGATTTTTCCAACTATGATAGATACTTATCTGGTTGTTTATTGTGGGATTCTTTTCAACTTTATTATTCTGTCCTGTTATTATTGGCATAAAAAATGGTTGTAATAACAGAATTATTACGATAAAGGAGAAAAATTGTATTACTATTTTTGATTGATCTTTTTCGTTTGATGGTTTCCCTCTAATCACTTTCCATTCCCCTACATTTTTAGGATTTATTAAGAAAAGTATACTCTCATATTAATTATCACCTTTTCAACCTATAAACTTTCTTTTCACTTCATCTTCCTTTGTCCTTTCCTTTCTTTTTATCTTCTTTTTCTAATAATTATATATACCGCTGTACTTATTCCAATGGTTCCTAAAATACTGAGAAGAATGATAATAGTATTCCAATTGAATTGCAAATAAAATTTAATTGATGTTTCCAGTATTTCCAGATTATCATATCCATCAGCTATATAGAAATAGTTGTCTTTCAGCTCCATTCCGAAAGTATATCCTCCATCGTAGTAATGGGCTATTTTTTGAGGAGCAGTTATATCTTTTAAATCAAAAATATTTATCCCAGTATATCCTCCGGTGCAGAGGTATCCTCCTACAAATTGTACTGTATTTATTGATACTAATGTTTCATCTCTGTATTCCCCAATGTATTGAGGATTGTTTGGGGATGATATATCAAGAAATAGTAGTATATTATCATAGGATGAAGTTATGCAAGCCCG
>JAHLWE010000155.1 GCA_019058135.1 Promethearchaeota archaeon
CAAATTGCTGAAGCTCATAAATTCGGTTTATTTTTCTTAGTTTTCATTTCTATCTTAAGAGAAGGGATTGAAACTGTAATTTTTTTAGCCTCAGCATCATTTATTTCATCCGATAATAATCTAATTGGAGCATTAATTGGCATTTCTGTAGCGATTCTATTAGGATATATAATATTTGTGGGTTCAAAAAAGATTAATCTAAAGAAATTTTTTACAATCACTAATGTCTTGTTAATTCTATTTGCTGCTGGGTTGGTGGCACATGGACTTCATGAACTTCAGGAAGCCAGTATAATTCCAATTATTATAGAGCATGTTTGGGACATTAATCCACCAGTAAACCCTGATGGAAGTTTTCCACTCTTTCATGAAAATGGATATATTGGTAGCATTCTAAAGGGATTATTTGGTTATAATGGAAATCCTTCATTAATTGAGGTCTTATCTTATCTCATTTATATATCAGTTGTTATATTGCTCTGGGTAAAAATAGACAAAAACATGAAAAATAAAGTTGATTTAAAGAGATAAATTTCTAATAATATAAGGATCAACCCTATTTATTTAGATACTATATGGATTCTCATCACTTTTTCTATCCTTCTTTTTTTAAAGCTTTAACCCTTACTTAAAAGTGAATTAAAGTAAAGATAGAATTATAAAGAAAATCAATAGATTTTTTTCAGATAAGTGACTTCTATAATAATCATATTAAATTTGCTAAGGAAATAAAAAGCTAATCAGCTTGAATGCTGGATGGGATCAAGTTGTGGCTTTTTAAAGTTAAATAACGTATTTTGCGTAAAATGTTCTGAAAAATAGAAAATTGAATAAACTAAAAGAATTTTATTCCAAAAGGTCGCAACATTTATAAATCCAACTAAATCATATTTTGTATAGTAAATTTATAATTCCATTTTATAAACTCAAGCAAATAAAAAGAGATTAAAATCTATGAGTTTGGTAAAAAAAATCATATTGTGGTTCTTGCTATTTGTGCCATTAGTATTTATTTTACTTTTTAGTTCCTTTTTAATTTCAAGATTGGCGCCTGGAGACCCCGTTATGGAGTATTTAACACCACCTTTCACAGTAGAACAATATAATGCAAAATTTCATGAACTCGGACTTGATAGGCCAATATTTGAACAATTTTTATTTTTTTACATAGGTCATTTATTTACAGACAACTGGATAATATCTATTGTTATTTTATTTAGTCTAACTTTTTCAATAGCGGTTATAGCTGCCGTTGTTCAACAAAAATATATGGAATATAAAAGGAGAAAGAGAGGAATTGATAAAAATGATTGAATTCGTACATTAATAGAATAAACATTTTATCTTTACCTCAATTTTTTTAATTAATTAAAATTTTTATATTTAAATCGTTCAAAAAATCTAATTAATTTCTTTTTTAATTTGATAACGGGTAAATTTTTTCTCAAGTTATTCCTGGAATAAGTGAAGCAATTAATTCTTGGCAAATTCAGGGTATTTCAATCCTAATTGGCATCTGCTTATTCTTGATGATGTATCCCGCAATGTTAAATCTACAAGCATCTGAATTAAAAAAATTAAGAAAAAATCCCAAACCAATAATATTGACGATTTTATCCAATTGGGTTATCACTCCTATAGTAGGTTTGATAATGGTAAATTTATTTTTAATCGGTAATGAACAGTTAATTGTAGCGGTTATTCTTCTTAGCTCATCTCCTTGCACAGCAATGGTTCTAGTATGGGGTTATATGGCAAAGGGTAATCAAGAACAAAACGTGGTTAATACCAGTTTAAATACAATCACTATAATTTTTCTTTATGTTCCTATTGTTACATTACTCACAGGGATTCAAAATATTCCCATTGGTTGGGTACTTTTATTAATTTCATTATTATTTTTTATCGGAATTCCATTATTCTTAGGTATAGTCAGTAAAAAATTGTTAATTAATTCCAAGGGAATAGAATGGTTTAATGATACCTATCGGCCATTTGTTGGAAAAATTTCTATTTTTGCATTATTGACAACTTTAGTCGTTCTATTCTCATTGAATGGAAATGGGTTGATTAATAATCCAGATTTGTTATTATTAGTTACAATTCCATTATTAATTGAATATGTGATTGTAGTTGGCTACAATATACTAATTACAAAACTCTCCAAATTGAAATATCGAGAAGCAATCATAACAGTCATTATTGACTCTTCAAGCCACTTTGGAATTGCTATTGCCATTGCCACAGCTATTGCCATGTGTGGTGTAGGTTCGGTGGCAGCACTTGGTACGACCATGGGATTATTCTAGGATGTTCCCATCATGTTAAGCTTGGTTTATTTGGGAAGATATCTAAAAAAAAGGGGTTTTTGGGATTCTTAGAAATTACCTTCTCAAAATTTTTTTACAATATTATCAAATTCCTTAATATTTACATAATAATATCAAACCCCTCAATATCTCATTATCATATTATTAAAATCTCAGAATATTCTTATTAAATATTATAAAAAATAGCTATTACCTTTATATAATAACATCTATAAATACGACATATATCCAATATTTTTTAATCTAATAATAAAAAGGTATTAAAAAAATGAGTAGTTTAATAAAAGGAAACACAGGTAGAATCCTATTTGTGCTCCATTTATTTGCATATTTAGCCGTAATAGCATTAGTAACGATTATATGGGCAGTCACTGGGGTAGGATACTTCTGGCCATTGCATGTTATATTCGGCTGGGGATTCGGTATAGGCTTTCATGCGATAACATATCTATTATATAATGATAAAGTTGTATATCTTACAAAAATAAAGGAACAATCTGACTTCGGCATTCTATATATCTATCACGCATTTTTCTTTATTTCAGTTAATATTTATTTGATGATACTCAATCTTTCGATCACGCTAGTTCAAATCTGGTTCACATGGCCTTTACTAATATGGGGTGTAGCCTTTATTTTCCATACTATCGGCTTCTTCACATGGGAAAATTATTTTGAGAAGGAAATGACTAAAATCCGTGGAAAGTATGATTACCCAGAGAAACGATTGAAAAGGATGGCTAATTCAAAACTCTCTCAATTCTGGTTCCTAATAATTCATTTAGCGTTATTCCTTGTTGTTACTATCCTAATATACACCATCACACCTCCTGTCAACTTACAAAATCAAATTGAAAACTCAATTACTTGGGGAATTATCGTCGGTCTGCATGTACTTAGTTATTATCTTTTCAATTTCGTGGAAACTCAAAAGCCAGTTATGTTAGGGTTAATATTTCATATTATTGCATATGCGGCAATCAACATCTGGCTTGTTATTTACAATTTAATGCATTTCCCAGAAATTACAATATTCTTGGCAACATATCCTCTCGTGTTGTGGGCAATTGCCATTGTAATACATGCATTTCTTACCTATAAATGGGATTCAATCTTACCAAAAGCAATCGAACACGCCAAAAGCATATCTAGGGAAGAACTCGAAGATTTTGAAATACATTCGAAAGCAGTTGAATTGATATTCTGGCAATGGTCTTGGATAGCTCATATATTTATCTACATTGTTGGTCTAATACTCATTGGAATAAATTTTACGAGTCTAGGTTTAGATCCCACGTTAATAGTTCATCCAACAATGGGTTGGCTTATTGGTGTAGCCGTTCACGGAGTTCTTTTCTTCATTGTCCAGAGACCGATCACGGGCTTCCTTCTCCAAACGTTAGTTCTCCACACAGTGGTATATATCGTCACAAGTATTTATCTAGTCTTACTCAACTTAATATATTCTCCCGATTTCCTATGGAGTGCTATTGCAATAGGAGGATGGGGAATAGGCTGGGGCTTCCATGTAATGCTATGGTATTTGACGAAAAAATAAAAAAAAAATAACTATTTATCTTTTTTTTTTTA
>JAHLWE010000012.1 GCA_019058135.1 Promethearchaeota archaeon
GTATTAGGATTTATAGAAAAAAATGATATTAAAAAAGATATAATGTTTACAGGATTTGCCCCACGGCAAGATGTAATTGATCTCCTAAATATGGCAGAAATTTTTCTTGTTCCCTCTCTTTTTGAAGGATTTGGGATGCCGAATTTGGAAGCTATGGCTTGGGGTTGGCCAGTTATAAAATCAAATGCCTTTGCTATTCCAGAAATTGTTGGAGATGCTGCATTAATCATAAAAAATAATATGGATCCCGTCGAATTATCGTATAAAGAAATTCAAATTTTAGAAGATGAAGCTTTACGAAAATCTTTGATTCAAAAAGGATTAGAAAGAGTTAAATTATATTCTTGGAGAGAAAGTGCCCAAACCGTTTTAGAAACTTATGAGAAATGTCTTGAAAATTAAAAAAAGAGAAATACAAATTATAAATTTAGTTAGATCAAGGTGATCAGATGAATATTTTTTGGATTGTTACTGATTCAATATGTAATTATGAAAGGTCAGACATGCATGGTTTACTTCCAATATATAAAAATTTAAAAAAACAGAAGGAGGGCTTTTATTTTGAGGATGCTATATCTCAATTCCCCTCAACAAATTTATCACTATTATCATTTTTATCTGGGAGATTCCCCTATTACATATTTCCTGATTATTATCATTCAATAGAAAATCTTCCAAGTTTAGAATATGAAAATTTTATATTTCCCCTCAAAGAGAGGAATTATAATATTCAATCAATTATATTTGGTAAAGAACAAGTAGAAATTTCAAAAGAGATCCTAAACCCATATTATGTAAAAGAGCTATATCAAGGTGATCACTGGCTAGATGCTGAAGAAATTTATGAACTGTTTGTAAAAATTATATATGAATCTTTAACCAACGATAAGAATTTCTTTTTTGTATTCTTTAGACCAAGTGACCCTCATGTAAATTTATATGTAAATAAAATAATTGATTTTCTGAAGGAAAACGGCTTTTGGGAAAATTCAATTTTCATTCTTAACTCTGACCATGGATATTATGATAAGAATTTATATAAAAGAACTAAGTTGTTACACTTTGATGATATTCACCAATCTTCTATGCAACCCGTCTTATTCATAAAAATTCCAAAAGTATTGACTAATTCTCTTCCAAAAACCATCAAAAAGCGCGTTTATTTACTTGATATTATGGAAACTATACTTGATTATATAAATATCAAAATTTCTCATGAGAGAGAATCAATATCTTTTAAAGAATTGATAGAAAAAGATATTGATGTCAATAAAAACAGAATTATTCGCGGGGATTGTTATTTAATGTTTCAATCAATTAAAAGAACGATGATCATAAAGAACAATTGGAAATTATGTAATAATAATGGAAAATTTTCATTATTTAACCTAAATAAGGACCCTCTTGAAAAAAAAGATATTAAAGAAAATCATCATGAAATTTATAATGAGTTACATCATTTCTATTTGCACACTGAACTAAAAGCTTATGAAATTATTAAATCAACTTTAAATTCTCTTTATAGTAGAAGCATTCTACCCTCAATAGAATCTGAGAAAATTTTCATTCCTAAGCAATTTCCACCTCAATTAGTGAAATTTCTTAAAGAGAGTCTCCAAGAAAAGAATAGGATAATGGAATTAGCTGAAGTTACTAATCCATTATCACCTAATAATCAAAATATTAAAACTATTCTTATTTATAATAGATTAACTGGATATGGTTTAAAGAAATTATATAAAAAATACCAAAGCTATACAAAAAAATTTATCATCTTAGATACGCAATTAAATGATGGCACTAATCAACTAAATAAAACTGGTTATTTCAAATTCGTAATGAGATCAATTATTGCTCGCAGGAAGCAATTATTTCAAAGATGGAAAGAAATAGTTGTATGGATCTTGTATTTTCCCCTATACTTTAATAAATATGTTAGAAAATATTACAATTAAAGCTTTATAACTTCACTCCTAATAAAGAACTTTTCTATATTCTCTTAATACATTCTTAATTGAATATAGTTTAACATTTCTGTAATATATAAACTATATATCATTTCGAAACAAATATAAAAAATATTTAATTTTCATACCAATCTATCTTTTTAATTAATTTAAAAATATGGCAAAGTACATCAGAAAAAAATGTGTGTTTTATGAAAGCAATTATTATAGCTGCTGGTCCAAGTACAAGATTACGACCATTTACAGAATATAAACCTAAATGTTTATTAGAAATAGAAGGAAAAACTATTCTTGATCGAACTTTAGATATATTTTATAGCTGTGGGATTAATAATATAGTTATTATTCGTGGATATCAGAAAGAAACGATTGACTTACCTAATATTCGGTATTATGATAATGATGATTTTTATAACAATAATATTTTAGAATCGCTTTTTTATGCTGAATCAGAGATGGATGATGAATTTATTTTCACATATTCAGATATTCTTTTTAGTAAAGAAGTAGTTCAAAAACTCCTAGATTCTCCACATGACTTTAGCCTTGTAATAGACACAGATTGGAGAGAACGATACGAGGGGCGCACGAAGCATCCTACCGATGAAGCTGAATTGGCTTTAGTAATTGATGGTAGAGTAACTCACCTTTCTAAATTTTTTAATCCCGATATTGCTTATGGAGAATTTATAGGTCTTGGTAAAATATCTAAAAAAGGAGCTGAAATTTTCACTCGTTATTACAATCGTGCAAAATATAATAAAACTTGTAAGTTTGCAGGACGTTTTCACGATTCCACAACATTTGAAAAAGCTTATTTAACAGATATGTTCGAAGAAATCATTTGTAGAGGATATCCTATTTATTCAGTA
>JAHLWE010000156.1 GCA_019058135.1 Promethearchaeota archaeon
AATTTTATTTTCATAAAATTTGATAAAACTAAAGATAAAAAAGTTATTATTGTAAAAGCAAGGGATCCTCCAGATGAGGAATTAGAAATTTTTATAGATGACAAATCACTTGGGTCAAAAAATAAGAAAGATTTAGAAGAAGGTTTCATATTTTAATAAAATTTAAATAATTCGTCAATTAATTGTAATATATTTCTCATAATCTTTAATAGATTTTTATGTTTGATGTAGTAATTTCAGGAGCTGGTCCATCTGGTTCTAAATG
This sequence comes from Promethearchaeota archaeon, assembly GCA_019058135.1. Classification (GTDB taxonomy): domain Archaea; phylum Asgardarchaeota; class Lokiarchaeia; order Sigyniarchaeales; family SOKP01; genus 6H3-1. The sequence goes on from JAHLWE010000156.1 coordinate 266, forward strand.
TGCAGAAATTTTAGCTAAAAATGGATTCAAGGTTGCATTAATTGAAAAAGATACTAATTGGCGAAAACCTTGTGGAGGAGGTGTAAGTGCGAGGATTTTTAAATATTATCCTCAGTTAAGAAAATTCAATATCCCAAAAAAGAAAAATATTGTAATGTTTTCCTCACAATATTATAAATTGGAAAATAGATGGGAAAAACTTAAAGATTACTCAATTGTAATGGATCGATTAGAATTGGATAATATAATGAGAGATGTTGCGGTTGATGCGGGAGTAGAACTATTTGATAAGAATATTTCCTTTGATTATCTAATTAAAAATCAAAAAAAAATTGGAATTAAGACAAAAACACCTTCAGGTTTTAATGAATATTTAGGTAAAATAATTATTATAGCCGATGGAATGAGTTCTAAATTGGCAATAAAATCAGGATTGAGAGAACGATGGAAAACTGAACAACTTGGTATAGCAAAATGTGCTATTTTAGAAGGGGAAAATTCTTTAGATTCAAGTTCTATTTATATTTTCTTTCGGCCTTATAAAGGATACGGATGGATATTTCCTATAGATGAACACCGTTTTAATATTGGTTGTGGGACATTTGAAGAAGATAATTTTAGCTATAATTTAAATGAAATTTACAAGGAGTTTTTAAATAACCCAAATATTAAAAATCTTTTACCAAGATCGAGTTACAAACAAATATGGATGGATTCTTATCCCTTACCAAGTGTAGGAGTATTAGAAAAAAGTTTATATGGAGAAAATTTAATGCTTATTGGAGATGCTGCAGGATTTGTATCCCCCATAAGTGGAGAAGGAATACATGCAAGTATAGTATCAGGAGATGTAGCTGCCGAAATTGCAATTAATGCTTTAGAAAAAGAAGATATCTCAGAAAATACGTTAAAAAAATATAAATTTCATCCAAAAATTAAGAAAATAATTCGAAATTTTAAAATAAAACATTCAATGGCAGATTTCTTTTTTGAAAATAGGGGTCAAAATCTTAATACCGTATTTAAAATAGCTGAAAAAGATATAGCATTCAAACAAGAAGTTATAAATATATTTTTATACAACGCTACTCCTCCAAAGGAATTTTTTCAAAAAATAAAAAATACAATTTTTTAGAATTTAATTATAAGTTATTGATAAAAAGAATTTGAATGGACCTGACGGGAATCGAACCCGTGACCTCGAGAATGCGAATATCGCTTCTAGATAGATATTTTCTATTTCTAGAACTCGCGATCTTCCACTGATCTACAGGCCCTTATTTAAGATAATTGTTATGAGGAAATTACTAATTAATTAAGATCTTCTTTATCGACTACAACTTTTAATTTATATTTAATATTTACAATCATCAAAAATAAATAATTTTGATGTATTCTGATAATATACATTTATACATAAAAAAGAAAATTGCAAAACTTAACTAGTAATTGAATTAATTTGGCTAAAATATAATGTCGGAGAAAAATAACTTCCCTAAACGGTATAATTTTTCAGAAATCGAAAAAAAATGGATAGAATACTGGAAAAAAGAAAATATATACAAATTTGATTTAAATAAAGAAGGACAAATATTTTCGATTGATACACCACCCGATTTTACAAGTGGGGATTTACATATGGGGCATATATTAAATCATTCATGGATTGATTTTGTCGCACGATTTCGAAGAATGCAGGGAATTAATGTTTACTTTCCTCAAGGTTATGATTGCCATGGTCTTCCAACAGAATTAGCTGTAGCAGAAGAATTTAAAATAGATAAATATGATAGAGAAAATTTTCTTAAAAAGTGCATTGATTGGACAGAACATTGCATAAAACGAATGACCAGGCAATTTGATGAACTAGGATATTCTACAGATTGGAATTATATTTATAGAACAATGGATAACATGTATAAAAAGCAAGTTCAAGAATCTCTTTTGGATTATTATGAGAAAGGTTGGCTATATCGCGCTAAACATCCTACACATTATTGCATGAACTGTCAAACTTCTGTCGCTAAAGCAGAAGTAGGATATATAGATGAAGAGGCAAAAATTTGGGAAGTTAAATTACCTTTAGCAAATTATCCTGAAGAATACATCACTATTGCGACAACTAGACCAGAATATATCGAGGCATGTGTGGGCATCTTCGTTCATCCGAATGATGAAAGGCATTATGATTTAATAGGAACTCAGATAAGAATCCCATTTTCAGAGAGAATTGTTCGTGTTGAAGCAGATAAAGAAGTGGATATGAATTTTGGGACCGGAATTTTATATTTATGTACATTTGGAGATGAGATGGATATTCGATTACAGATGAGATATAATCTCCCAGTTGTACAAATTTTTACTAAAGATGGTCATATGAATGAAAATTCAAAATTTCAAGGTTTGACAATTCTTAAAGCTCGTGAAAAAATTTTAGAAGAATTAGATAAAATGGGATTATTGGTAAGCGAGAAAGAATATCAACATCGGATAATAGTTCATACAGAAAGATCTTCCTGCAAGCAATCAATTGAATATCTCCCAATTCCTCAATGGTTTATTAAAGTTAAGGATTTCACAAGAGATATTATAGAATCTGGAGAAAAAATGAAATGGTTTCCGGAAAAACATAAACGACGTCTTATTGATTGGTGCGAAAATCTAGATTGGGATTGGGTCGTTTCTAGACAGAGAGTATTTGGAACGCCTATACCATTTTGGTATTGTAATGATTGTGGGGAAATTTTTTCCGCAAAGAGAGAAGATTTACCCGTTGATCCAGCAAAAGAAGAATCGCCTGTAAAAGAATGCACAAAATGTAAGAGTAAAGATATTATTGGTGAAAAGGACATTTTAGACTGTTGGATTGACTCAAGCATCACACCTCTGGTTATATCAAAATGGAAAATTGATAATGATTTCTTTGATAAGACATACATGAAAGCCCGAGTTCATAGATCACAAGGCTATGAAATTATCAGAACATGGCTATTTTATACATTATTTCGCTGTAAAAAATTAACAGGAAAAGATCCATTTGATGAGGTTATGATTAATGGGATGGTGGCAGGTCCTGATGGTAGAAAAATGTCTAAAAGTTTTGGTAATGTCGTTTCTCCAGATGAAGTTTTACCCCTATATGGAGCTGATGCACTAAGACAGTGGGCTGCAATGGGTTCATTAGGCGATGACTATCCGTTTGAATATTCGTGGATTGAGAAAAATACCAAACAACCTGTTAGTAAAGATAAAATCGATGAAGAAAAAAATAAATTGCCTAAAGATAAATTCAATAGAAAATATGAGAGAAGATACAACCAATTGATAGGGGCTTCTAAATTTCTAACAAAAATATGGAATGCATATAGATTTTTATATTTAGCTAATAAAAAAACTGATTTAAAAGAGATTGACATTGAAATAAATGAATTATCCGCTATTGATAGCTATTTTTATAAAGAATTTAATAAAGTTCTTGAATATATAACAAATTTATTCGAAGGATATAATTGGCATGAAGGATTTGCAGCATTTCGCTCATTTTTCTGGTATGAAATATGTGATGATTACATTGAGGCAATAAAATATAAATTTTATTTAGAAGATGAAGCAATAAAACAAAATGCATTAAAAGCCGTATTAAATCTGATGCATAAAATACTAAAGATTTTAGCAGTAATAAGTCCTTTTATTTCAGAGGATATTTGTTCTATTCTCTTTAAAAATTATATAAAACAGAAATCAATCCATCTTGAAAAATGGCCAGTTCCTTATAAAGGAATTTCAGAAAAATTAGCTGAACAAGGTAAATTTGGTATAGAAATTATTAAAAATGTTAGAATGGTTAAATCTTCAAATAAAATTCCATTGAATCAAGAATTAAATAAAGTTATATTAATTTTCGAGATTAATAAAGTAAAAATGTTGGAAGCATTACAAACCGATATTAAAAAAACAATTAGAATCAAAGAATTAATAATAATTGATAAAGAGACACAGAGATCATTAACTACCCCCGATATAGAAGAGAAGATAGAAGATTTAGGTTTAAATATATTGTTTTATAAATAACCTTCAACCTATTGGAGCAATAAATACTTTTTATTAAATTATTGTTCGCCTTCAAGTTGAGAAATTATTTGTTTTTTCATTTCTTCAACGTTTGTTGAGAAACCGAAAGTTTCAGCGAATTTTTGGTTTGTAGTTAACTCGTGAGTTCTTCCTTTTTTAATGGCGTTAATAAATTCATTATTTAATAACCATTTCACATGTTCATAAGCACCAGAACCACGTATTTTAATAAGTTTTGATTTCAGAATTGGTTGTTTTAAGGCAATAATAGTTAATGTTCGCATTATTCTTTGGGGAATAAGGCCTCCAGCAGCAAACCTTGCAACTTTTTCAGAATATTCGGGTTTAATTTGCATACTATATTTATCTCCAATTTGAACGATTTCAATTGCAGTGGTTCTATCCAGAAATTCAAATGCGAGTTCATTGATTATATCTTTTATTAAATCTTGCTTAAGCTCTAATTTTGAAGAAAGTTCTTCAAGCCCAAGTGGACGACCTGCAACAAATAAAGCGGCTTCAATTTGATTTTTGTGAAAATCTAAATCAAGTCTTTCTTTTCTTGTTTCATCCGATAATTCTTGAATTTCTGGTTCAACATCATTAATTTCCACTTCTATTAAGGGTTCATCTATTGGTTTAACTTCTTCTTCTGTAGATTCATCTGTTGATTCAACTTCATCTTCTCCTAAAGACTTATCTATTAATTCAATTTCATCTTCTGCTGTAGATTCATCTATTAATTCAATTTTATCTTCTTCTATAGATTCATCTATTAATTCAACTTCATTTTCTTCTATAGATTCGTCTATTAATTCAATTTCATCTTCTGCTGTAGATTCATCTATTAATTCAACTTCATCTTCTTCTAAAGATTCATCACTAGATTTATCTTGCTTTAATTCATTATTTTTATTATTTTCTTCTTCCATGCACACCAAAAATTTATATTTTTTTTTTAAATTTCTAATAAATTTTTATTAATTATTTAATTATAATTGAAATATCTTCAAAATCATCTGCTTGAAATAGATCTATTTTATTGGAGGTACCTAAAAACATTAATGAAAGGAACATCCTGACAAGAGCAAACTTACGGGAAATTGTGTCTTCCTCTTCATTTTTTATTAAATTTAAAAGTTCAAAAAATGAGATATAATCTGTTTCATTGAGATCTTGGGAAACCTTGATTTTGTTATACCATCCATCGATCAATTCTTCAATCGTTTGTTCTTTTCCTGTAATATGTTTTAATAATTCTTTAGGTAATTTTGCTTTTGATTTTTTAAATTGTACCAATTGTTTTGCTTCTTCTCTTCGTTCACGTGCGCGTCTTAATTTTTCTCGTTTTTGCATTGTTTCTAAAATAGCAGCTCTCATTGCTGAAAAGAGTTCTTCTTTAGTGGCGACTTTTTTTTTTGGTTGAATTGGTTGAGAAAATGCTTTTGGAATTGAACGTCTAGTTCGATCCCTTAATTCTTGTATTTCTTGTTCTTGCTGTATTTTTTGTTCGTGTTCAATGACATCCTTTATTTTTGTATGATGAATAGTTGCTGCACCTAAAATTGCCATTCCAGAAATTCTAAAATTAATAAAATCTTCTTTAAGCATCTTTTCAAAGAATTTATGAATTATCGGTGTGAAATCTTGATTTAAAAATTTTGAATCCTTTAATAGCTCCGGATCCAATAGTGAATTAAATGGAGGTTTTTGCCAGAATTTTTTATCAGCTTCAATTTTTTTTTTCATTTCTTCTGCTATTTCTTCTGATAATTCATTATCTTCTTCAAATTCTGGGATTAATTCTTCTTTAACTTCAATTTCCTTTTGGATTTCAGGCAATAGTTTTTCAATTGAATTTATTTGATCATTAGTTAATTTAGAAATGTTTGATGTTTCATCTTTAGGCTTTTTAGGGCATTTATGTTGAGATAGCCTTTTAAAGGTTTTTCCACAATAAGGGCATTTTGGCATATTTACGTTCTCCTTACTTTTTTTAAGTTTCTTCTAATTCTAATATTTCTTTAGCTTCTTTTTCTAAATCAACGCTAAAAATATCGGTAATTCCACCTTGCATTGAAACACCGTAGATTCTATCTGCATTTACAATATTTTCCTCACGATGACTAATAACTAAAAATTGAGCTTGTTTTGCAAATTCTTTCAGTACAACTCCCACTCGTGCACAATTTGGACCATCAAGTGCAGCGTCGATCTCGTCTAAGACGAAAAAAGGTGCAGGATAAAATTCTTGAACGGCAAAAATGAAAGATAATGCAACTA
>JAHLWE010000157.1 GCA_019058135.1 Promethearchaeota archaeon
ATAATATATATATCTCGATTTCATTCCGAGTCTGATCAAAAATCTTTATTGCTTTTTCGATAAATAAAATTTTATTCATAAATGGTGGTTTTGGAAGAAAGATTTCATAAAATATTCTTTTTTGATAAAGATCATCTGAGGTGATTGGAACTGCTTTAATTATTCCGTCCAATCCTTGATACATATGCTTTAATTCTGTGAGTATTGCTTTTCCTGCTCTTATTGCCTCAAACTTATTGCGAACATTCATAAAAAATTCCCACTGAAGTTTATTATGAATTTTAAGTCTAAGAGCATAAGAAGATTTCTTATCAAAAAAATTTTTAAGCCATGTTTTTTCCCAATTTTTGTTACTAAATTTACTTTCGATTGGAGGTTGAGTTATTTCAACGACTGCATGCCAGAATTTTACTCTACTCTTTTTTTTTGTTTTTAATCCTTCATTATTTCTCTCGTTTATGTCACTAACATTATCCATTTCGTAATTACCCGGTAAATACTCAGAATTAATTACAGGTAGTTTGCTTTCAAAACTAATTTTTTTTAGAAAAAATGGATTTCTTAAATTCATTTGAATAGTATGTATTACTGATTTAGATTTACCTCTAAAAAAGTCATTAGACAGAAATATGATTACACTAATTATAAGCGCAATAACGGTCCCACGAAATAAATCTGCCATTAGACCTGCGAGCACTATGTGAGAGAGAAAAATTGTAATAACGGCAAAGATATAGATAAGATATGGCGGTCGGGGGTGTTTTTTAAGAGTAAAATACAATGCAACAATACAAATTAATATACCCAAAAATTCTAATTCAAAGACAAAAACAACATGAGAATCGAAAAATCTATAGAAGCTAGATTCTAATATGATAAAACTCCAAAATAAAAATAGAAGACTACACAGAGGTAGGCAAAAATATAATGCCTTTTTGAAAATTTTCCCTCTATTCTTTTTTGAAAATAATAAGCCAAGAATTACAAATATTCCAAAAATACATGTTAATAGCAACAAAATCTGGAAGAACATTTCAAACATATATGTTATTTTTTACACCTCTTTTAATTTTTAAATTTTTTATTACCACTGAGCTTGTGGTGGTTTAAGCCCATATTTTTCTACATACCATTTATTCCAATCCCTTCGGTATCTCCAATTCTTTATCTTTCTTACCAATACTGGAACTATTGTGAATATTTTTAATATGTTAATTAATACGTCTCTTTTATAATGATAATTTATGGAAAGATCCCAATCAGCCATACGCACAACAATCACATATAATATAAATAATGTTGTTAACCAGACGAAAAGTTCAGTGGATTCTATAATCACTGTGATTATTATTAGAATATATTGTGAGAAAAAAAACAAAGATATACATATCTCAGCAAAATATTTAGTTAGCCATGAATCTCTTTCTAACTTTTTTTTCATTTTGTGTGAGATATGAGAATTATCTCCATCATTCTCATGTAATTCTTGTAGCTCTATACTTTTCCTTGCTTTCGGATTATATCTTACATAATTTATATCAGATGGAATATAATCTAAGGATGTAGAGATTACTTCTGTTTGAAAATTTTTAGTGTTTTTTAATTTAGTTTTAGTTTTGGGATTATATAATTTATTATAATGAAATCGACTATGGATATGCTTAAAAAGCATTATTGGTCCCTTTACCGAATAACGAATTAGATAATAAAACCCTCCGATTATAATAATTGAATTCAATGGTTCAAATCCGAAAATGATTTGCCCTTCAGAGAATATTAATTGTTTTAAATAAAAAATAATGATAATAAGAAAAATTTGGTAAATAGTAAATTCAGGATTCAGTCTTATAGAACTTGCAATAGCTTTCCAATCTTGAAAACTTGGGACGCTCCCTAAAACTAGAGAGAAAGAAAGTGCTAGAAAGATTATAGATATATAGATGTCATAGAATGGAGAATAAAGATATTGCAATACCAATGTCAATAGATATGTGGAAATAAGAAATGGTGCTATTCCAATCAAAAAACTTTGGAGAAAATTTATATTATCATCAACTGTAATAGATCCATATAATTTCTCATCATCTTTTCCCATTTGAAATGAATAGACTTTCACATGCACAAGTTTTGCTATTATGTAATGAGATAGTTCATGAAAGAAAATCCCGAGATATGCAAAACCTCTAATGAGTTTATTTAATTTGCCTTTTCCAGTACAATGCATCAAGATATAACTTATTATCCAAAAAATAACCAATAACAGACAATATTTCAAAATATCATTTATCACATTTTTCCACTTCCGTTTATAGTATCTTAAAATATCTCAGACCATTATCTGGTCCAAAAATTGTAAGTAATATTATTGAAATTATTAATGTTTTTACAGGTGGTTTTACTCCTATGTGCTTTCCAATTAAAATCATTATAATGAAATATACAGCTCCAAATAATCCACATAATGAGAGAAGTGCTCCTGAAAACTCCCAAAATTCTCCTAGAGCACCACCTAAATCATTAACAAAAACATCAAAAATGTTTGGAAATTCAAAATTTAATTTAGCCATTTTTTTTCTTACCTCCTAATGCCACCCTATTGGAGTAGGTGGGTTGCCTGAAAACATACTTGATAAATCATTCAGAAAAGAAGGATTTATCATAAAAATTGAAAAAACAAAATAAATACCCGCTAAAATGAAATAACACCATCGTCGTCGTCGATTTACTATACCACCAATGAAGAAAACACCAGCGAATAAACCCAGAACTACAGGAAACAAAGAAATGATTTTTTGAGAAACACTTCTTATAGGATCAACTAGATTTATCAATATGTTATTTTGGAAGAAAAATAATATCAAAAAACCTATAAATACTAAAATTCCAAAAGTTTTAATGAAGCTTCCTTTAGACATTTTTATTTTCCAACTTATTATTTTGCTCTATTTTATTTTTTAATGACTTATACAATGAAAGTATTTAAATGAAAAAAGCTGGGTGGCTACAAAATCCAGTGATTTCGGGTAGAATTGATCGAAATTTGTTACCTAATTGCTTAAAGAAGAGAAATATTATTTGATTTTATAGAGCAAGGGTTGATTTCCACTGGAAAGGGATTAGGCAGAGAGGAAACATTTAAGATGAGCCATTTCTTTGATCTTACTATGTGTGTTAGCAAAATCAGAAGAAATTTGGCTCCCATTAAGATAGAACAAACCACTCTTCTTAAATTTTTCCCTTTTTTACCTAAACCTAAAAATCATAGTTTAACCGTTGAATTAGATAAAAGAAAAGAGATTTCTGACGAAAAGGGATATACCTTGAGAATGAGAAGAGATGGAACCATCTACATTCTGGAAACACACTGTCTCAATTGCGGATTTCGATTAATAAAAAATGGACATAATCCTAGGATTGTGATATTTGACAACGG
>JAHLWE010000158.1 GCA_019058135.1 Promethearchaeota archaeon
ACTAAAGCTGTGTGTGGAACAATTTGCCTAAATAAATCAAATGCTCCATGCTTGGGCGGCTATGGACCTCCCGAAAATATAAAAGCTGAGTGAGCTAAATTTTTATCTACTTATTGTTCTATCTCACAAAATGACCCTGAGGGAATTAATGAGAAAATAAAGGACCCTGCTGGGCTCTTTTACAGATTCACGCTCCCAAGTAGCATTTTAGGACGAAAACGAGATGATTTTAAGGAGGATAAATAATCTTATAAAATATTAAATAAAAAAATATATTGAATATTAATAATAAAAACCCGATAAAGAATAAAAAATGTCAAAAATAATAAAGAACGGTCGTGTATATGACCCCAAAAATGGGATCAACGGAGATAAAATCCAAATTCACATTCAAGATGGAAAAATTGTAGAAAAGGTCAATGAAAAAGACGCAAAAGTTATCGATGCAACTGGAATGATTGTATTTCCTGGTGGAGTAGATATTCATGCACATATCGCTGGTGCTAAAGTAAATGCAGGACGAGCTTTTAGACCAGAAGACCATAAAAAAGACCCTGTGCCAAAAACTAAATTTACAAGAAGTGGATCGGGATATTCGGTTCCATCAACATTTGTCACTGCATATAGATATGCTCAATTAGGTTATACCACAGTTGCAGAACCTGCAATGCCTCCACTAAAAGCAAGACATACACATGAAGAATTTATAGATATGCCAATAATAGATAAAATGGCTTTTCCATTATTCGGAAATAATTGGTTTGTAATTCAATATATTAAAGACAATGATATTGATAAATTATCAGCTTATATTGCTTGGTTATAAGAAGCCACTAAAGGTTAGGAAGTAACACTCGTAAATACAGGGGGGGTGGAGTCTTGTGGTTGGGGGAAGAATTGCGAATCTTTGAACGACCATGTAACTTATTTTGACGTAACTCCCAGACAAATTATTGAAGGTTTAGCCAATGCTAATGAAAAATTAGGATTACCCCATACTATTCATGTTCATGCAAATAATTTAGGACACCCAGGCAATTATTCTCATACCATTGAAACCTTTAAAACAGTCGAGAAAATTTCTCCATCATTAGGAAGAAAAAATGTTATGCACATCACTCATCTTCAATTTAATTGTTATGGAGGGACAGGTTGGAAAGATTTTGAATCAGCTGCATCAAAAGTTGCCGAATATCTTAATTCTCATGAACATATAACCACTGATGTTGGGCAGGTAATCTTTACTAATACAACAACTATGACAGCAGATGGTCCTTGGGAATATGCTTTACATCATATTTCTGGTGTATCCGGTTGGGGTGCAAAACCAGGAGTAAAATGGATAAATGGTCAAGTAGAGGCAGAATGCGGCTCCGGACTTGTGCCATATATATTTAACCCAAAGGTTGCCGTGAATGCAATTCAATGGGCTATTGGATTGGAATTGTTGTTATCTGTAAAAAATAAAGAGCAAGTACTGTTGACGACCGACCACCCCAATGGTGGACCTTTTACGTTTTATCCAAGAATTATAAAATGGCTTATGGATAAGAAATCCAGAGACATCTTACTTAAAGAAGAATTATCACCCAAAGCAAGCTCAGCTACAGGACTAGAAAATTTGGATACCGAATTAACACTTTATGAATTAGTCCAATGTACTCGCTCTGGAACAGCTAAATGTTTGGGTTTACCAGATAAAGGGCATCTTGGAGTAGGTGCTCAAGCTGATATTTGCCTATATAAATTCAATCCTGATAAAGGACATAAAGGAATTGAAATTGAAAAAGCATTCACAAATGCAGCTTATACAATAAAAGATGGAAAAATCGTTGTAAAAGACGGAAAGGTTGTAGCCACACCACTTGGTGATACCATTTGGACAAAAGCAAGTGTAAGTGATGATCTCATGAAATCTGTAATACAAGATATAAAAGAGAGATGGAGAGACCATTATTCAATTAATTTTAATAATTATCCCGTTCAAGAAGCGTATCTTCCTAAACAAAAAATTATTACTACAAACAGTTAAGGAGGATGAAAATGGAAGATTTAAAGTCTGATCGAATTTTAGAAATTAAAGATGATATTTCTAATGAGCTTAGAAAAGCAGGTTATGCCGAAATTGGTGCTTGCATTCAGTGCGGAAACTGCACAGCTGGATGCCCTTCCGGAAGAAGGACTGCACTGAGAACGCGCTCTATAATTAGAAAAGCAATTTTGGGGCTTGAAGAAGTTCTCTCAAATAAAGAACTCTGGCTTTGTACAACTTGTTATACTTGTCTCGAAAGATGTCCGCGTAATCTGCCGATTACGGATATGATTATATTCTTAAGAAATTTAGCGGTTCAAAGAGGGTACATTTTACCGAACCATCTCAATTTATGCAGGATGTTCTATGATACGGGTCATGGAGTCCCTATTAATGATGAAAAATGGAATATTATGAGAGAATCCTATGGGGTAAGCAGAGTTCCTCCAACAGTCCATACGCATCCTAAATACGTTAAAGAAGTGCAAGAACTAATTAGTAGTGTAGGTTTTGATAAAACTATTACTTGGGGAAAATACGCTAAAAAAGAAGAAAAAGCGGAACAAAAGTAAATTATTTTTTAAATATTTCTTTAAAGGGCATTCTTTTCTTCTTTTTAATAAAAAACAAATAAGAATTCTTTCTACTGGATATTAATATTAAATATCTTGACCACCAATTCTAATTTAAGTGAATAAAATGAAAATAGTAAATAGCCTAATATATCTTTTTGGGTATTTAGTCCAAGGACTACTCTTAGTGTTTTTCAATACTTTTTTACCTGTTCTACTAATTACGGTTTTGGGAATTCCTGAATTAGAAATTGCTTTTGCTCAATTAATTTCATATACTGCGTTTTTAATTAAACCGATATTTGCATTGTTATCCGATAAAACTTATGAAAAAACTGGTCAACATCCTAAAAGGAAAATTTACATATTTTCGGGCAGTATTGGCTTATTTATCAGTTTTCTGTTAATGATTATTTCAATTCAAATTATGATTATTTTTGGTATTTTTTGGTGTATAAACTATTTCTGCATATCAATAATCGATGTTGCAATTGATGGAGATATTATCGATACTTCACCGAATATTCAAACGAAAAAAAGAAAAATTGTCTTAATACAAATTGGAAATTCATTGGGTAATATTTTAGCTTATTTATCCTATATTTTAATTATTAATAATATTTATAACATAAACGAATGGAATAATCTCTTTACTTTCCAATTAATCACACTATTTCCATTAATAATTCTTTCTTATTTTATATATAATAAAACTATTAATGAAGGAAATAGACAAGAAAGCCTTGAAGAAAAAGGTATAAAGCAAGAAATCTCTAAAAAGAAAAGTATGAAAACATTAGATCAATCATATTTAAAACTTAGTTTCATTTGTATAAGTGTATTTTTGTTCCTTTTCTTCTCAGAAGCACTTGTGCAGGTCCCTTATGAACCATGGTTAGTGGAAAGATTTGGTCAAGAAGGTTTTGAAATATTTTTAATTTTTCTGATTTTTGCACCTTTCATTAATATTATTGGATACCTCTTAATAAATATCACGTTGAAATATAGTGATAGAAAGAAAATTCTTTATTTTTCAATAATTATTGTTGGTTTATTTGATATGTGTATTCCTCTGATGGATCTTTGGACTTTGATCATATTAGGAATGTTTGTATTAATTCCAAATGCAATAGCCTATATTGCATTTATTTCTTTAATGATGGAGTTTGCAGGAAATAAATTTAGCTATAAATATCAGATGCTTGCACTAATGATAATCATTTCCATGCTTATTTTCGGACCATTAGGTACTTTTCTTTCTGGATTTATAGATACGGGTATTCTATTTGTTATCGTAGGAATACTTACCCTGAGCTCAATTATTCCGATACTGTTCATAAAAATGCAAAAAGAAGATAATCTAAAATAATATTTTAAAATATAACCTTTCCTCCACAATTTTGTATATCTTTTAATCTAAAATTTTAAAACAAATTGAATAATTAATTACTTAAGTTCAGAGAATGTGTTTTACCCCAATTTAATCAGAGAAAGAGAGACTATTATGTCAGAAAAAAACTTAAGATATTCATTATATCTAGGATGTGTTATTCCCAATAGATACCCTTTTATTGAACAATCCATTCGCAATACCTTTAAAGAATTGGGAATTGAGTTAGTAGATATGCAAGGTGCCAGTTGCTGTCCAGCTCCCGGGGTTTTTAGGGGTTTTGATATCGCAACTTGGCTCGTTATTGGAGCACGAAATATTTCAATAGCCGAAGAGAATGAAGCAGATATTACACTGGGATGCAACGGTTGTTATGCAACCTTACTTGAAGTAAATCATCAATTAAAACATGATAAAGAAAAACGGGATATGGTGAATAAACATCTCGCCAAAATTGGCAGAGAATTTAAAGGGACAATTGAGGTTAAACATCTAATTGAAGTATTATATTATGATTTTGGTATTGATAAACTTAAAGATTATGTTAAGATTAAGTTTCCAGATTTAAGAGTTGGCGTGCATTATGGTTGTCATATTATTAAGGATTCATCCCATAGACCTTGGGGGGGTGAATTTGAAGAACCAAGATTCTTTGATGAATTAGTTGAAATAACGGGTGCAAAAAGTATTGATTACAAAGATAAGCTTATGTGTTGCGGCGCTGGAGGAGCTGTCCGAACAGCATCATTAGAGGTTTCTCTTGATTTTACAAGGGAAAAACTTGAAAATATGCGAAAAGTTAGTGTGGATTGTTGTATGGTTTGTTGCCCATTTTGTCATTTACAAATGGATCTTGGTCAAATGCAAGTTAATGATAAATTTAAAGATATTATTGGGGAGTCGTATAAACTTCCTATTATTTTTTACAATCAATTATTAGGATTAGCAATGGGTATGAACCCGGGAGATTTAGGGCTTGTGGCCGCTCATGATTTGAAAGGAGTTCCGCCATTTATTTCAATTCAACCATTTATGGAAAAAATAAAAGAGCAAATGGTATAAAGGTGTGGGAAATAAATGTCTAATTTATTAAAAAATAATGAAGAAATAAAGATTGGTGTTTACGTATGTGATTGTGGTATTAATATTGCAGGCGTAATAGATGTACCTGCTCTTACTGAATATGCAATGACTTTACCAAATGTTGCTCTTGCGAAGGAATATAAATTCATGTGCAGCAGTATAGGGCAAGAGATGATTAAGGAAGATATCGAAGCTGGATTAATAAACCGTGTGATTGTTGCTGCATGTAGTCCTCGAATGCATGAACCAACCTTTAGAATGGTGGTTAAAGAGGTAGGAGTAAATGAATTTCTATTTGAGATGGCAAATATTCGTGAGCATGCAACATGGGTAAATTTAGATGATCCTGAAGGGGCGGTTAAAATTGCTAAAGATCACGTTAGGATGGCTGTTGCTAAATTAAGTGAATTAAAACCATTAGAAGTTGAACGAGTTAAAGTAGAGCCAGCTTGTTTAGTGATTGGTGCTGGGATTGCCGGGATGAATGCTTCTATTGATTTAGCCAAAGAGGGATATGATGTTTATTTGGTGGAAAGAACGGCAACTATAGGTGGACATATGGCACAATTAGATAAAACCTTTCCGACAATGGATTGTAGTGCATGTATTTTAACTCCAAGAATGGTTGATGTTGGCAGAGAAGAAAAAATTCATCTTATGACATATTCCGAAGTTGAGAAGGTAGATGGATATGTAGGAAATTTTGATGTAACCATTAAGAAAAAACCTCATTATGTTGATCAAGAAGCATGTACGGGTTGCGGTTTATGCGCTCAAGAATGTCCTGTTATATGTGCTAATGAATTTGAGGTAGGATTGGGAATAAGAAAAGCTATTTATATTCCATTCCCGCAAGCAGTTCCTGGAGAATTTACAATTGATATGACAAAATGTATAAAATGCGGTATTTGCGCAAGTCTGGAAGTTTGTGAGCCGGATGCCATAAGATTTGATGATAAACCTGAATATGTAGATGTTAAAGTAGGAACAATAATTGTTGCAACCGGATGGGATTTATATGACACTACCGAATTAAAACAGTATGTATACGTAAAATATCCGATTGTAATTAATGGTTTAGAAATGGAGAGGTTGTTAAGTTCGTTTGGGCCTCTTG
>JAHLWE010000159.1 GCA_019058135.1 Promethearchaeota archaeon
GGACATAAATTAGCAATTCAGTGCTTAATTTTTAATTCTAATAAGAAAGAGTTCCTATCTAACAATACTCCAGAAAACATTAATAATTTAGCTCATGCTCTTAAAAAAATTAAGCCTGATCTAGTGCAAGTCTATTCTATAGCAAGAATGCCCGCAAATTATTTCGTTTTTTCCATTGATGATGAAAGAAAGAAACAAATTGTCAATATATTCAGAGATGTTATTAAAGATGATGGCGTAGATGCGAGATATTACTAGATTTATTTTTAAATAATCTTAAAATATTATTTTCATTTCTGTTTTCTTCCTGTTGCGATTAAAATTATTCCTAGTATTAAAAGAACTATTCCAACTGGAAGACTTATTATAAGCTCTACTACACCAGACAATAAAAAGTTTATAGCTGCTATAACACACAATACTATTCCTATAAAAAATTTTACATTATCCACTTTTGGATTACCACCTTCTTAATATTTTTTTTTCCTATTTTGATTTAATTTAATGGATTTGTTAATTCATAGTATTTTTAAATATTATTGTTTACAGATTTATTTTTCTGTCTATCCCATTTTTATCGTATAACCATAGAATAGTTTATTTCATTTTTAGGAGTGAGAAAAAAATAAGATTAATATTTTTGATTATTAATTAGAATCGATTACCACTTTTTTACAAATTTTTTTTTTAACAAAATCTATTCAGATTTATGCCATAATTTAGGGATTAAAGCTCCAGTTCGTTGTCGATATTCACAATATTTATCTCCAAAACGTTTAATGAGATCTTTTTCCTCGTAGTGAATCATAATTGGAACATATGTTAATATAATAATAAACATGATTAATACGAGAAACCATGAATTGATAGCGAAAGCAATAGCAACAAATATTGGAAACTCACCAAGTGATTGTGGATGTCGAATATAATTATATATCCCACCATACATTTCTGTTTCTTTTGATGGACGTAAAGACTCGGAGCCAGCATCTTTCACGCCTTTAAACATAATTATCAAACCAGGAACAATAATCGCAATGCAAATACCTATACCCACCACAATATTTGGATGTATTATCCAATTTAATGAAGGAATAGGAAACCATACCCAGAGCAAGATATTAACGACAGTAATGAATTCAAAAAGTCCAGCTAAAGATCGCAATATCATACAATCCTTCCATGTTCGTTCACCTCTTTTTTCCTTTCTTTTCATTGGTTGGATGCTTAACATATAAAAATAACAAAAAATGAGAGGACTAAGAATCAATGAAATGAAATTTATCCATTCTATCATAACAGGCAAATTATAATACTTTAAGATTTATTCTCCCAACAAGGAAGACATTATATAATATATTGATACATATTTAAGTATGGTTTTTATAAATTCCGAGGGGAAATTTAATCCTAATACCTATCTTATTGATGGGCAACTATATCGAACGAGCGGAGATATTGCCATTTATGTAATTGAGAATAAAGGTATGCGGATGATGGTTGATACATCAGCAGGAACTGCAGCAAGAACAATTGTTAAGAAGTTAAAGGAGTTTAATTTATTTCCAATTCATAAGTTGTTATTAACCCATTCTCATTGGGATCATGTACAAGGTGTTGGTAAGTTAAAGAAATTAATTGGGGATTTTGAAGTTTTAGCTTCCGAACATGCTATAGATGACTTGAAAAATCCAGAAAGGGTAAGTAAACCCTATGAATCTAATGTGAATTCAGTAGAAAATGTTATATCGTTAAAAGCAGGAGATATAATTGATTTAAACGGTTTA
This sequence comes from Promethearchaeota archaeon, assembly GCA_019058135.1. GTDB lineage: Archaea > Asgardarchaeota > Lokiarchaeia > Sigyniarchaeales > SOKP01 > 6H3-1. Next base: position 1,788 of record JAHLWE010000159.1, read on the forward strand.
GAATTGGAAATTTTCGAGTTTTTTGGACATTCAATGGACTCTATAGCAATTTTGGATAAAGAAAATAAAAATATTTTTATTGGAGACGCAGTTATTTATTGTTTTGATAAGGGGATTTTCGTGCCTATAACTATGCCACCAGATTTCAATGAAGAAGTACTTCTTAGGACGTTCCAAAAATTTAGAAGTATGAAAGATAATTTTGATGCAATCTCTCTCACTCATTATGGAGTATGGAAAGATATAGATTGTGATGAACTGGTAGACAAAATAGAGGAAATATTTTACAAAACAAAAGAAGAAATTGTTAAATGGTATAGTAAAAATCCATCAGTTGAATATATAATAAAAAAATATTATGAAACATTTACGCCAGAATCGAAAAAAAATGATATACATATCATCCCAAGATTGGAAGTAATGATTCCGTGGGTTATAACAGGTTTAAAAATGAGTGGATTTATTAAATAAAAGCACCTAATATTAAAAATTTTTAAATTTTAATTAAAGAACTATTTTGTGATTATAATGAGAGACCAATATATTTGCGGCGTAGATATAGGTGGAACATGGATAAGAGTAGGAATTTGTTCGGTTAATCTTAAGGAGGAAAAAATAAAGCATGAAATTGCTAAAACTGGAAAAAATAGTCCATATTCTATTAGTACTTCGGTCTGTGAGATATTGAATAAATTATTAATTGAAAATAATATTGAAAAAGAGAATATAATTGGAATTGGTTTAGCTTCTGCTGGTCCCCTTGATTTAGATAAGGGTGAAATATTTAATAATGCAAATTTGGGTTTTAAAGTAATACCATTAAAAAAGCCAATAGAAGAAAAGTTTCCAGGAATTCCTATATATTTGATTAACGATTGTAATGCTGGGGTTTTGGGAGTTCATTATTTTGAGGCAGAAGCTTTTGAGAAAGACAATTTAGTTTATATAACCATATCAACCGGAATTGGTGGTGGTGTAATTTGTAATGGTCGTTTACTACTTGGGAAAGATGGAAATGTAGCAGAGATTGGGCATGGAATAGTGGCTCCAAAAAGTAAAAATAAATGTAACTGTGGCGCTTATGGTTGTTGGGAAGTTTTTAGTTCAGGAACTGGAGTAAAAAAGAGAACTTTAGAAGCGATTAAGAAAGGAGAGTTAAATTCAGAGATGTTGTTAAAAATAGTTGATAATGATTTATCTAAAATTACTGCTAAAGAGGTATTTCAAGCAGCTCGGGAAGGTGATGCACTCTCAAAGAAAATTGTTGAGGATTGTGTATTTTACTCAATGGTTGGATTTGGGTTGGTTAATAATTTTTATGATTGCACGACCATTTATGTGGGTGGTGCAATGATGAAAGATCAGGAGCAAATACTTTCACCAATAATCAAGCAATTTAAAGAAAATCCTATTATTTTCACAGTTAATAATCCACCTGAACTAAAGCTTACAAAATTAGGTGATGATGTCGGTTTAAGAGGGGCTTTGGCCTTAGTTAAATATAAGACTGAAAAACATAAAGTA
>JAHLWE010000160.1 GCA_019058135.1 Promethearchaeota archaeon
GAATGGTTAAAAAATAGTGAAGGTCATCAATTGGAGTTAGATGGATATAACGACGAATTAGAGCTTGCTTTTGAGCGTCAGGGAGAACAACATTATAAATTCCCTAATATTTTCCATAAGAGCTTAAAAGAATTCATATCACAATTGTCTAATGATCAAGAAAAGGGAGAACTGAGCGAGACACATAGAGTAACCTTAATTGAGGTTCCTTATTGGATAGAATTTGAAGAATATCAAGATTATATCGTTAAGCAATGTAAAACAAAGGGCATAGAAATTCCAGAAATTGAGCTAAAAATAGATTGGAAAAAATTTAAGTGGAATATCGACGATGATAGCAATAGAGATGATGATAACAATAGATCATTAATGGAATGGATGTAAAATTCCATGGAAATTAAATAATAATAATATATAAATATTATATTGTCTATTCGAATATTTAATAGAGATATCAATGCCTCCTCCGATTGAAATCAAAAAAGATTTTTGCTTATTTCATAAAGGACAAATTAAGGGAGATGTTTATGAATGTAAAAAATGCGGTCAACCATATTGCTTAGAGTGCGCAAAAAAAGCCAGTCTTGAAGGTAAACCATGTATTAAATGCAAACTTGCATTTTTTTTATAATTTCATTAATTATTCTTATGATTTGTTATGAAATTAATAAATAATTTAAGATCACTCAAAAATGCCTTAAAATTTGATTCTAATAAGAAAATTAAGAGAGAAACTATTCTAAAAATCCTTGAAGCGGCACGTTGGGCTCCTTCCGCTCAAAATCAACAAGTTTGGAAATTTATCACTATAAATAATGCTGATAAATTAAAACTCATTAAAGAAGCTATAAAAGATGGAGATCCTCGGTTAATTAAAAGATTATCAGTTACTAAAAAAATTAAGGAAGAAGATGTAAATAAGGCAAGTTTTAGATTTGATGAATCATATTTCAATGTTGAACAAGACCTGTATCAATCTGAAATGCAAAATATGCATAAAATTGATGTTTCAAGTGCTCAGTCTGCGCCTATATTTATAATTTGCTGCCATTCTAATAGGTTGACCGGAAAAGTATATGGAGAAACTGAAATGGGTGCTGCGATAATTAACATGATATTAGTTGCAAATGAAACGGGATTATCTACTAGATGGATAAGAATATTTAATCGAAAGTATGTCAGAGAAATATTACAAATCCCAAAACATATATCAATTGATGCAATTCTTGCATTGGGCTTTTCAAATGAGCTTGAGGAAAATATCCCTGAAAAACAATTAAATCTTGAATATTTTCTATCTCATAATCTATGGGAAAATCCATTTAAAATTCAACAAGATTTATTAGAAAAAACTAAACAGGAAGAATATAATATATCTACAATTGATACAATTCTTGATCGGCGCTCGATAAGGAATTATCACGAAGGAGATAACTATAAAATTTCTTTATCAAATATGCTTAAAATTGTAAAGTCAGGATTATATATACCCCCAACTATAAATCAGCCTTTTATTAAAATTATTGCAATTGATAATCCCAAAGTGCTCTCAAAAATTGCAAATTCAGCTAAAATAGTATTTGTAAAACAATCCCATGTCCAGCAAGTACCTCTAATTATTTTAGTTGCATTTGAAGCTAAAAATTCTACTGCTTTTTATGCAAAAATTGACATAGGAGCCATTATTCAACTGATATTATTAAGAGCCTACTCATTGAGAATAGGTACTTGTTGGGTTGGAAGCTTTTCAAGAAAAAAAATAAAAGAAATAGTAAAATGCCCTAATGATTGGCATTTATGTTCTCTTATAGTATTAGGTTATAGTAAAAATTATCCCAAGCCACCGCCAAGAAATAGTTTGGGAAAACTTTGTTCCCATAATTATTGGAATAAATCAATTGTGAAATACAAAAAAACTCTTAATCCAAAATCTAATTTTATATCAATTTTAATGAGAAATATATTAAAACCAAATGTTAAAACCCTCTTAAGAGATATCGATGTAGGATGCAAAAATCCCACATTCTTACTAAAAAAGCAAGATTAAATTATATCGAAATAATTTTGAAAACCTTACTCACTCTACTTTAATTTTTGAGATTGAACGCCACGTCTTATAAAAAATCAACCATAAAATTATAAAAATGAAAATCGAAACGGCTACTGTATAAGCACCAATAAAAAGATCATATATAAATATTCCCAAGATTCCTGCAGTAGAATATCCAATCATATATCCATATGACCATATTCGTAACCTTAATCCAATAATGATTGCAGGGATTATAATTAAAAAGATGATTAATAAGTAAGCCCATACCTCCGTTGATAATACTATTATATACATATTAATATTAGAAACAACAAAACCTATTATACAATAGAATACCAAAAAGAGATTATTTCTAAATTTATCACCATTATTTAAATCAGATCTTTGATTTTGTGGCATATTATCTCTAATTAGACCTATTAATAATACTTATGTGATATAAAATTATAAATTATTTAAAAAAGTCCTTAAAAATATAAAAATCAATAAAAAATTATAATCAAAATTATCAAAATTCGAGATTTTTCTCGAATTGTATTTAAAAGAAAAAATATTTTCTCATAACGTTCACAATAAAACAGAAAAGATTATTAAAATAATGTTATATATATATTAGATAAGACATAAAACTTGAATCTTAAAAAAGTTTATTTAAGAGATTAACATAAATTTAAGTATAAAAATTACAAAAAGATAAAAATTTGAACGATAATTCTGTAGAAATTGATTGGAGGAATATTAAAGGCAAAAATTAAATAGGAATAAAAACCAAAAATAAGATCCCTGCCACTCTGGATTTTTGTCTTTTGGTTGGTGTAGAATATAATCTACACTTATTTTCGCCCTCCTCCTCCCCCTATTTATTTGTGGCAGGGATCCACCTTTCAAAAAATAGCCCCGCTACGTAGAGATTTACGCTACGTAAAGCTTTACAAAACTTTATGCTATATAAAGTTACTTAAGTAGGAGTTCTCCTTTTAAATTTTTATTTTTTAATTCTAATTGGACTTTTTTATATTTTAAACTAACCTCTATCTTATTTTTTTAAAGAAAATCGAATAGAAGTGTACTCTATTAGAATACAAAGTTTTAAAAGAATCTTTATATCCCAATTTAAATGAAAAAATGAAATTCTAAAGGGAATAATCTCAAATATTTTGGAATATTTATTATTTATCTATTGAATATTGATATTTTTATATATAAAGAGCTTATTCTAAAATCAAATTAATAAGTTCTAATATTACTCATTTAAAACAAATTGAATAATGTTAATAAAAAAGAAATCTTTCAATTAAATTAAAAAAAGTCAAATAACGCCTAATCTAAAAAATAATGAGCTATTGGCTATTTTCAATCAATTTATTAAAAAATTAACTTATTTTTAATAAAAAATATCAATCCAAATATTAGTTATCTTATAATCTTTAAATTAAATAAAAGAGTATTTAATTAAATAACTTTTCTTTCATACAATTATTCCCCCAGTATGAGAGGTTAAAATAATGACTGAAGTAATAAGAACTACTACAAGTATTTGTCCGGAATGTCTTCAACCAATTCCAGCCGAGATATATGTTGATGATAAGACACAATGGGTTATGATGCGAAAAGAATGTAAAACTCATGGCGAATTCAAGGATAAACTATCAATTAATAAGGAAGATTATATTTGGGGGCAAAATTTCTGTAATGAAATTGGCTCAACTTTAACATCTACACAACCAAGTTTTGTTAGTTCAGGAATTAAAGAAGGAAAGAATGGTTGCCCTTATGATTGCGGCATCTGTGAAAATCATAAATCAGCTCCTTGTATTGCGTTAATTGATGTAACAAATAGATGTAATTTGGTTTGTCCTGTTTGTTTTGCCAATGCAAATGCTGCAGGGTATGTTGTAGAGCCCACATATGATCAAATAGTTCAAATTATGGAACACTTTAGATCGATGAAACCGGTACCACCAGTTATGCTTCAATTATCTGGTGGGGAGCCAACATTGAGAGATGACATATTTGATATAATAAGAAAAGGGCACGAACTTGGATTTATCGAAGTAATGCTCACTACCAATGGAGTAAAATTAGGAAAGTCTGTAGAATATTGTAGAAAATTAAAACAAGCCCATTGTGATGCAGTCTATTTACAATTTGATGGTTGCACACCCGAAACTTATAAGAAAATAAGAGGAGTAAATTTGTGGCCTTTAAAACAAAAAGTAATTGAAAATTGCAGAGAAGTTGGTTTAAAGGGTGTAATGCTTGTTCCAACGGTATGTAAAGGAATGAATGACCATGAAATTGGAAATATTATGAATTATGCTAAGGAGAATACTGATATAATTGCCGGTGTTATCTTTCAACCAGTATCTCTATGCGGAAGGATTAGCTATGAAGAATTAATGGATATGAGATACACTACAAGTGATTTGAAAGTTGCACTTAACGAATGTACAAATGGAGCCATTACGTATTTTTACCCAATCGCAACAACAGGAAAATTCACTAGATTACTTGCCTGGTTTGATGACATGCCACAATTCTCTATGCTTTCTCACCAAGACTGTGGGTTTGCAACCATCGTACCTCTTAACGAACATGGCGAATGGGAGCCAATTGAAAAGTATTTTGACGTTGAGGGGTTAATCAGGTGGGCAAATAAAGTTTGGGATATGGTAGAGAGTAAAGAAACACCAAAACCGACCAAAATGTTTGGAAGTTTTGATATTAAAAGTTTAGGTAAAGTAGGAAATGTTATTGGTGATTTTATTGATGGAATGGCCGATGCAGCTTATAGAAATTTAATGAGAGCTTATTTTTTCGCAGGTCTTGTTAGATATGTTAAAAATCCAGAAAAGATTTTTTCATCAAAAACTTTGCAAAAGTTTGCAAGTCTTGTTTTCAAACCGGGATTGCAGGCTGCAGGAGCCTTTTTACAATCGAAGAATTTAATGATTTCAGCGATGCATTTTCAAGATGCCTACAATTTTGACTTGGAGCGAGTATCGCGCTGTTTAGTTCACTATGGTGTTATTGACCCATCAGATCCATCTAAAGTTCTCCAAATTCCTTTTTGTGCCCACAATACGATCCATCGTCCACATATTGAGGAACAATTAGCTAAAGGAGAATTAGAAAGAACACCACAAGAAGTACAGGCCGAGATAGAGAGATTAGTTAAGGCAGTCCAAAAATAATTATCATAACATCTTTTTTTAATAATTTTAATTTTTTCTTTCATTCGGACGAGAATTCTCTATATATTTTGATTTATTTTAAGTCAATAATTTGTTGGTGTATTCCCACCATTCTCCCATAAATCAGAGATAGAAAGCAACTCATTCCGATAAGTTTATATTCGATGCGTTAAATAAATTTCTAATCATAAAAAATTGATGAATATTTTATGTTATATAATCAAGATAGATGGAATAAAATTATCGGACTACTCAAAGTACATAGTATGCCATCTGTCAATTTGACTTGTATAACAACATTGATTTTCTTATGATACGATTATAAAATCAACGCCTTTTCTCTTTTACATCTTCTTATCACTGCCTTCATTATTCTTGTTTTTCCTTCATTTTTCTTAGGTCTCAGAGATTCTTTTTCTATACAATAATGCCACGGATTTCTTTCAAATAGAGTTGATTTTATTACAAAAAAAAATAGGTGTTAAAAAAAATGAACAATTCAGAAAGTAAAAATGGAAAGGAATATATCCAACCTGCAGTGGAACGGAAAGCGAATGAGATAGATTACGGTAGGAACGTGTTGAAGTTTTACTTATTTAATCTTTTCATTAGCATGCACACAGTCAGCGGAGTGTTAGTTCCCTTTTTTCTAGATTGGGGTCAAATAACATTTGTCGAAATTATGTTTTTGCAGAGTTATTTCATGTTTATGATATTTGTGTTTGAAGTTCCAAGTGGTGCGATTGCAGATTTTTTAGGGCGTAAGCTTGCCATGATAATATCGGCTCTTATGACTGCACTGGCAACATTGGTTTATTCGAGTATGCCACATATATTCATTTTTGTAATTGGAGAAACTCTTTGGGCATTAGGTGCAGCTTTATCTTCAGGCGCAAATGAAGCTTTTATATATGATACATTGAAGATAATGAACAAACAGGAAAGTTTTTCTAAGATCTGGGGTCGGGCAAATAGTATGTCGATATTAGGAATAATGATCAGTGGTCCAATTGGTTCGATTATTGCAGAATATATTTCGTTGCAATTGACTATGACAATTTGTTTTTTCCCAATGATGATAGCTGCGATTGTATCATTTACTTTCAAGGAACCCAATTCTGATTTAGTAAAAAAATCAAAGGGATACTTAAAGATATTGAAAGAAGGTTTTACGCATTTAAGACATAATAAGGTAATACAAATATTAGCGTTTGACATGATTTCAGTTAATGTATTAGCATTCTTCATAATTTGGACTTATCAGTTATACTTGGGTGCGCTTAATGTTCCGATAATATATTTCGGTTTCATATTGGTTTTGATGACATTTTCAGAGATAGTATTTCTTAATCTTGTACCAAAATTTATGAAATGGTTTAAAAAAGGCAAGAGATACTTAATGTTTAGTACACTGATGACCGGTGCAGCATTTATATTCATGAGCTTCACGACGTTTGTCCCAATAGGTATATTTTTTATTATAATCATTATGGGTTTCGGATTTTCGCGACGAATAATCTTTGCCGAAGGAATCAATAAACAAATTAAATCAGAGAACAGGGCTACAGTTTTAAGCGCAATTAGTATGCTAGGGGGAGTTTTACAAGCGATAATGAACCCATTTATAGGGTTTATGGCAACATGGAATTTATACGCGGTTTTCTTATTTTTAGGGATAACGATAATAATTATTGCCTTTATAACACCTGTTAAGAATGAACATCTTTAGCATAATTCTCTTTTTTTCTTTAAAATCAAATTTACATTTAAAAAAAATAATAGAAAAAATTATATTATTTTAAACACTTTTAAAGATATTTTTATGCCTTTTATTGAAATTAAGTTTAATGATATTGTTTTCGATCTAAAGGTTCAAACATATTGTGTTAATCCAAACTTTAAATGCCCAAATTATGATCATAATTGGTCTTGCCCCCCGGTGGCGCCCTATTTAGAAGAAGAAATCTCATGCTTTCAAAAATTTTTTCTAATATACTTTCAATTTGATTTAAAATCCTATATAAAAGAAACTCGATTAAATCACCCCAATTGGAGTGAAGAAAGAATAAAAAACCGAGTATTTTCCAAAATAATCACACGAAAAGGGCTTGATAATGAAATCAATCAATTTTTAGAAATGAGTCAAGAACATTTCCAAGAAAAATTAATTTTAGTTGGAGGTCACTGTCAAATTTGTCATGATCGGCGAGATAGTTCTTGTACATATGATAGTGGAGAACCGTGTCTTTATCCAGATGAAATGAGATATTCGATGGAGGCGGTAGGGATTAACGTGGATAAAACGGTAAAATTCCTAAATTTTAGGTTAGAATGGCCTCCAAAACGTTGGATATATCGATTTGGATTAGTATGCTTTAGATAAATTATGTTTGTATCTTTTCCCCCATCATTATATTTTCCTGAATCTTAAATAAAAGATTTCATTTTCTACTTTTTGTGCTAAAATTTCAAATCCTATGCTGTTAGCTAAATTTGAAAAATATTGCATGTCTTGTTCCTTATCCCATAATGTTGCATAACCC
>JAHLWE010000161.1 GCA_019058135.1 Promethearchaeota archaeon
GCGATTAGGAGGTTTAATCTCTTTTTTTTTTGGGTAGCCAACAGTAATAAATGCTATGGGATAATAAGTTTTAGGTAGATTTAATATAGATAATACTATTTCTCTTGTAAATAAAGGCGCTGAGTACCAGCAAGAAGCTAATCCATATTTTTGAAATGAAATAAGTAAATATGTAATTGAACTAGATACACTTAAATTTCCTAAGATAAATTCATTCTTATTACGTTCATTATCTGGATATATATATAATACAGATGAATCCATACATGAAAGGATCAAAAGTGGAGAATTTAAGAACTGTTCTCTAGTTAATTTAATTTTTATCTCAATTTCTTCTTCTGATTTACCATTTTTCTTAAGGTCTTTCCTCAATTTTTCATTCATTTTATCCACTAGAGTTAATCGTTGTTCCTTATTATCGATAATAATGTAACGCCATGGCTGACAGTTATGTGCTGAAGGGGCCCATTGAGAAATCTCTATGCATTCCTCTATTATTCTCTTTTCCACTTCTTTTTTTTCAAAAGGAAATTTATAACTCCTTCTATTTTTTAATGCATTTATAATTTCCATAAAAATTAACTCCTAAAAATATCAAATTTATCTTCTCTTAAAATAGATGTTATAGAAGCATGTTCTTCTATATTATAATCATAACCTCTAATAATCACTACTGGAATTCCTTCATTACTTTCACCCATTACTAACTGTGCAGCGGATACCAAATTATCTGCCTGTCCTATTATTGTTGTTTGTAATTTATACCCATATAAATCCATACAACCTCGTTTATCTAAAATAGGTTTCATTCCAGCAATACCAATTGCAACTCCTACAGTCCCAACTCGAAAAGGTCTTCCAAAAGAATCTGAAACGATTACTGCTACTTCTTTATTTGATAATTCTTTAAATTCTTTTCTTATTCTCCTAGCATCCTCATCCGGATTTTCTGGTAGTAAAGTAACATTGTTAATCCCCTCAACATTTGATTTATCTATTCCAGCATTAGCACATATAAATCCTTGATGTTTTGTTTCAACTATTAACACATGCTCAACTTTAAGTATTTCTTTCGATTCTTCTAATATTGCCTGAATTAATTCAGGAGGTTTTATTGGAATCCCAGCTCTTTCTGCTTTTGGTTTCATCTGTTTATATATTTCAATAGCTTTTTTACTAGGTACAATTACATTTAAGTTTCTAATACGCCCATTACTCTTCGAAATAATTGATTGAGATATAATAATAACATCCTTATCCTTTAAGGACATATTGTTTTTCTTTAGTGATTCTATTATTATTTTCGAAATATTATCTCCTTCTTTTATAAAAGGAATATCTTGAACCCCAATTATCTCAATTTGATTTTTTGATATCATTCTAAATCATTTATTCTTGTGAATTTTGATATTTCTTAATTTCATTATCTGAACTTTTAGAAAATTTTTCAAATTTTTCTGGAATTGCACAACATGCAGAATAAAATTTGAATGAAATTCCAGGATAACTTTCTTTTACCCAAATTAAAGTTTTTTTGGAAGGAATCTCGATTCTATTAACTCCTGCTTGAACTGCATATTTCTCAATTTTAAATTTTAATGAACCTCTCGGGCGCATACAACCTAATGAAATTTCTGTATTAGGAAAAATTAATCTAGTTAATGTTACAATCTTTGCAATATCGATTGGATTTGGTGTGGCAAATCTTTCATTCTTATCCTCTAAAGATCTGGGAGGAATTAATGCAATTAATACAATTACTGAAGGATTAATAATATTCTGTTTGATAAATTTAATAGATTCAATTTCTTTATGAAGTCTCCCATAAAATAGTCCAATACAAATGTGAGGAACTATATTTAAATTATACTTTTTAAAAATCTGAACAGCTTGTTTATAATCTTCTAAATTCTTATTCAAATGATAAATATTTTGGATAATCTCTTCATCCATATTAATATCAAATGATATAATATCAACATTAGAATCTGCCAATTTTTTTGCCGTTTCCTCATTTAACAATCCAGTATGTGTATTTATAATTAAATTAGTCTCATTTTTTACTTTTTTAATCACATCTAAAAAATCTTTTAAAGGAACCGCTCCTTCTTCATCACAACCCCCAGAAATTAAAGCCCCTACACCATTATTTTTTGAGTGATTAAGCAAGAATTTTTCTAGTTTATTTGAATTTTGAATTTTTTCCATTCCTTCTAAATATTTTTTATTACAATGTTCACATTCTAAAGCACACTTATTTCCTGTTATACTTATAGCCGGAAATCTTTTGCCCGGTGTATATATCTTAAGTTGATTTCCAAAATTTAGAATTGAAATTTCATGAGAAAGATCAAAAAAAGCTTCTAAATCGTTTTCTTCTAATTGTAAAAAATTATGGTAATCATCCCATGAGGCATTTCCCACCTTAATTTTATTAAGTAATTGCTGGGTTTTATTCATATTTGTATAACCATTTATCCGAACTATATTTCTCTATTACCAATTTTTCTGCTAAATCCAATTCATATTTTGAAAATTTTCCCTTCTCCAATTTTATTCCTAAAGTTTTTTCAAAACCATTAATAAGATAAGAAATAAATTCATTTTCATTAAAATTTTGAATTTGTTCTTTTATTCCAATTACTTTAGCATATACTGAAGCCACCATCTTTTTAGTAGGAACATTATTTGGAGCTTTTAATACAGAATACATCAACTCAGGAGTTATTTTTAATAATATCGTTCCATGTTGTAATATATATCCACTTCTTTTAACTTGTGCATTTCCGGAGATCTTTTTTCCATCTAAAAAGATCGCAGGGCAATGTATAACTCCTTTATCTGATCCTAATTGATAATTACTAAGGGCTTCAATTATCCCTTGAGTAATAACCTCATATTGTTCTATCATTCTTGTAAATCCCTTTTCCTCTAATAATTTTAATGGACATACAACTGAATAAGTTATTTCTCCTTTAGAATCATGAAAAACCGCACCTCCTCCAGTTATCCTTCTTACTATATTAAATTTTTTCTCTTTAGCAACAGCTATGTTAACCTCATCTGAAACACTCTGATGATATCCAATCGTTACCGTAGAAGGATCCCATTTAAATAAACGAATCGTATTTGGAGTTTTTTTTTCAATACAAGATTGTAATATTGACTCATCTAATGCCATATTCCAATAACCATCTCTGATTTCTAATGGTAAAAATCTCCAAATATCCATAATATCACTCTTAATGATTAATTTACAAATCTCTCTAGTAATTTATATATTTCTTCTTTGTCATTTTCATTTAATTTTCGTGGATAATTATAAATCGGTCCTGAAGGCTTAGAAGTATAATAAGGACGATTGCAACCAGGACATCCGGTAGTCCTGAAGGCTTCACTCTCCTCAACAAAATTTCTTAATTCTTTTTTATTTAAATTAAAATATATAATATCTCCTTTTTGATTAAATGTAAAATCATCTAATTTCTTGTAATTATTAATGAGAAGATATCGACCTAATTGTATTTTTCTAAAGTGATTAATATTTGGCTGGATCATATTTTCAAATTTTGTCCCTTCAATAGGTGTAAATGCAAATAATCCGGGTAAAATAGACAACTCATGCAATTCTGCAATTAATTTTAGTGTTTCTTTCTGGGTTTCACCAAAACCAATTATTATATGAGTGCTTACAAGTCCATTTCCAAAAACTTCTAAGGCATCTCTTAAACTATCAAAATGAGAACGCCAAAAATACGGACCATTAACTCCTATTCCCTTAATTTTTTCGAAAATCTTTTGTGTTGCGCCATCCAATGCTATTCCTACTCTTTGTACTCCACACAATTTTAAATCCTTTAATTCATCTTTAGATATTGGAGGTATTGCCACAGATATTGGTATATTGGTAACTTTTCTAATCTCAGATATAATTTCAATTAAGTCTTGCAAATTCTCGGCATAATTAAGTGTTTGAATACAAATTCTCTGAAATTTTTTTAAAGAAGCAGTATATTTCAATTTGGTTAAAAAATCCTTAAAAGGAAAAATCGGCCAGTTGATTCGCGATAATTTTTCATTTAGACTATTTGAATTTCTCGCTTGAGGACAAAAACCGCAATTTGCAATGCATTTTCCTTTCTTATAAGTCATAACATAAATCGTAGTAGGTGGACTCTCGAGCTTTATGGAAGTAAATCCTAAAATCGTTGCGCTACCAATAGAAACTCTAATTTTCTCAATCGTCATAGAATATTTTAAAATCAAATAATTATATTAATTTCTCTTAATTTAATTTAAATTTATAAATTTTCTATAGATCTTATAATAATCTTTAAAAGTAGTAATTCTAATATTTTTTATAATGTCTCTCTTGATGAATAAAGTACAAAATGCATTGTTATTTGTATTACTCTTAGTAGTGGTACTCTTATTGGTGCTCTAATTCGAGAGAGAACGAAACTGAGCCTTCTTTTCTATAAATAATTTCTCTGGATTTGTTCTTTCTTAATATCCAGAAAGTATTTTTTAGAATTAGAGGTTAAAGGTTCGAAAAATCATTGGAAAAAAGTATTCATAAAATTGAAAAAATGTGCATAATTTAAATAAAAATAATGGAATGGAATAAAAGGAAATATGAGTGATTATAACCCCCAAAAAATAGAAGAGAAATGGCAAAAGAAATGGGAA
>JAHLWE010000162.1 GCA_019058135.1 Promethearchaeota archaeon
AGTTTAACTAAACTCAATTTAGATAGTAAAGTTTTTTATCTAATAAACACAGAGTATTTATAACCGGATGAGCCCTATCAAGATAATCGAATTCTAAATCCTTTTCTTTAAGTTTCCACGCTTCTTCAATTAGATTATCTAGGTTCTTAACACCGCCTATTTTTGCCAGCTTGAAAGCAGCTTGATTAGCGGTCCATCTAAAATAATGGGATAATAGTTTAAAAATTAATGGTATATCTTCTTTTCCTGCATTCTCTAAGAAAGCTTCAGAAATTATTCTTCTTGTTAAGTTCTGGTTTTCTGTATTTTTTACTGGCAAAGGGTTAGAAGCTCTTTTTTCACCCGGAGCTATATATCTCCAAAACTCTCTCGATTTTATAACCTTCCTTAAAAACCTAATTTTTTTCTTATCACAAATTTTTGCCATATTATAAGCTACCCTTATCTGGTTTGCGAATCTAATTTCATAATCACATTTACTAAATAAATTAAATAAAAAATCGAAATCATCTGAGTGTCCTATCTTACATAATGCTAATACCAAATCCCTAGTACTATAGTCTAGCTCTGCTTTTGTTAAATGTTTTCTGATAATTTCTCTGTCACCTTCCTCGGCAATTTCTAAAATTAAACTATTTACCGAAAACTTATTCCCAAAATTTTTAGAAAATAAAAATTTAAAATATTTTCCTATCCCATTTCTTGTTAGAGCCTTAGCGGCTGAAACTTTAATAGTTTTATCTCGCTTATTTATAAGACTGAGAACATATTTAGAGTCTCCAAAACGGTTTGCTATCCTTGATATTGAATACCAACAAGCTTCTCTTATATTCTTGTTTCTCCTTCTTGCATTAACCCACTTTCTCAATAATTCTAAATCATTTTTAAAGCCAACTTCTCCCAAACAGTAAATATAGATTATCTGCATTGCTCTATCTTTAAGTTCCTTAAAATTTCTGTATTTTTCCAAATCTTTTTTCTTTGCAAAATTTTTAATAATCGACCTAAATAATATGTTTTTCTTTCTAGAACTGCTGGTGGCTAGTTTTTTAAGAGTTTCGTCTACTCTGGTGAATGTTCCTACTATTACCTCTTTAGATGCTAATGCAACTTCTTCTCGTTTATTAAAATATCTATTATATAATTTTAACAACAAGTCTCGGTCTGATTTTGTAGCAAATTTCTTAATATATTCCGATAACTCAATTTGGGTTTCAAAATAATCGAAATTGTCAAGAATCACGCTAAAAGGAACAGGGGTTGATTTTTCAAGCAATAATCGTATCGTGTTCCCCCTTATTTTCTCATTTGGAGGATTTTTAAAAAACTTCTTCGCCCATTCTAAAATTAATTTTTTATCCTTTTTCAACCAATAAAAGCAGGGTCCTCTTTCAGCTAGGTAATTCAAAAAAACGAATTTTTTTTCTTCAATATTCGGTTGGAATGTGCCTCGATAACTATAGACCAATAAATGCTCTTTAATGGAGAAAAGTGTATTAGTAATAGGATAAGACCTAACCCTCTCTCTAAGCAAATAAATTGCTCTTCTTCGCTCAATAATTTCTTTTATTTTGCTTTCAATTCCTGGAAGGCTTAAAAGATGCAAACAAACGGCTACAAAGGAACCTATTATGCTATAAGTTATTTTTTCTAAATCTCCTAAATTATGGATACGAGACTCATGTACCCCTTTTTGTCGCGAAGTAAAGCCTTTTCTCAGTATAGCAAGACGTGCCGGTTGCTTCTCCCAAAAAGAGAGTTTTTTCTTTACAATATCTTTAACCTTAATAATATTTAAAAACTCTAATATGTCTGCATAGTTAGAGGTTTTGTATAGAACTATTGATTTTCCAGTTTTCTTAATTTTTTTATTAGGGAAAAAACAAAAAACTAATTTTTTTAAAAAAGGGTCAATTAAAGCAGACAGCTTATCAGCATTATTACATAAATCTCCGATTTCAGTTCTTGCTAAATGTAAATAGTTTCCGAAAGCAGAATAAAATTGCGTCTCTAGTCCTTCAAAAATTTTTTCCTTAACTTCAGCAAATAAAATACTTTCGAATATATCCAAAGATATTTCTAAATCGCTAATGTTTATGAAAGAGTCTTGACCACCAAATGGATGCTTTAAACTCTTATAAAACTGAAGGCAATATTTTTTGAATTCTTGTTTTTGACTATTTTCTAACATAATAAATTTGTAATTTAGCTATTAGAGATTTCAGCAAAGCTTCTACTCTAGCTTTTCTCAAAATATATCTCTATAACTCTTTTCTAATTATAATCAAATTAGAAAAAATAAAAAATTACCCAGTGATGGGCTTTTAAAACATATCTCACAATATTAATGACAATTGTCTTTTAGGTGAATTCAACCGAGGAAAGAAATTGTTTATACTGTTTACTCAAGCCATGCTCGTTTGCACCATCAATAAGATATCGGAGGTATTCGCACTTGGGTTTAAGGTCTCCTCGGATTTTATTTTGATTTGCAGTATAAATTTCGGTTATTACCGTACTATTATCAAATTGAATAACCTCCATTTTGCATCTGATATAATGATGGGGAAATCGTTCATATTTATCTAATTTTTTGATTTGTTTTTTTGTGAGATTGAAAATTACTCCTTCCACGAAGGAATCTTTTTTCGGTTCAATATTTGCCTTTCCACTTCCATTATCACCTAATTTGTTAAAGGTTAAGTGATAATTTTTTAGTTTGGCTTTTCCTATCACATCAATTTCTCCAACTCTATCTTTCAATCTTTTAGTGCTCATATTGTAACCGTAAGCAAAATAATGTAAATGTTTCTGTTTATCTTTCATTTTTACTTTTCTAAATATTCTTTTAAATTGCTTCTTCAAACTTATTTATTTCAGTTTTTATTTCTGATTTTCTTTGGCTCTCTACAGATTTTAAAATCAACAGAGTTGAAAGGCTATACTATTCCCTCAATAAAAATCTTAAAAGAACTAATAGTCGACCCACAAGAGCATATAAATCAGCATATCTGAAATTTATTCCTATTGATTCTTTTAAACTTTTAACTTCTTCGTTCTCAGGAAAGAGGGGCTTCATCTTTTTCACATAAGCAAGATACATATTTATCGTGGCGTCATGGACTAACAACTCTGGTTTGTTTTCACATATAGCAAGTGCTCTCTTATTTAAATTTTTTACTTCCGATAATAAAAGCTCTTTCTCATCCATTCAAGCCTCCTTTAATTCTAATTTTCTTTTTATATTTGATATTAATTATATATGCATCTGAAAATTTTAAAAAATTCATTTAAATCTCCTTTATATATGCTTCTGCTTTTGTTAAATCGCTTTAACACTATAAATTACTTATTTATTCTTAAATTAATTCTTCTACCTTTCATTTATTACCCGGCGATTAGTTTTTTTCTAAAAATTAAAAGTTGACATTTACTTGACATTCTAGAAATTCAAGTTTTTGGGATATTATATTTCTTCAATTTCAGTCTGAATTTTGCTGGTTTATTGCCTTTTTCTTGCTCTTCTTTTAGCCTCTTTTCTGGTTTTCTTTTTATGCGTACTCTTCTTTATTAAATGTAGGTTCCGAAGAGTATCCGTACCGCCTTCTGAAAGCGGTATTTTATGATCTAATACATATCCCTTAGGTACTTTTTCATACCCATGTCTCTTTAACCATCTTTGTTTTGTAGAGAGTTTTCTTTTTTGTCTTCTTCCTCTTTTTGCCATTTTTTTATCCTTCTTTTTATATTTTATTTAAATTTGACCTTTTTCTCTATTTTTTTACTCTTTTTTAGGTTTTGGTTCTCTAAAAGTTTTTGGTTCTTTAATAGCAGTAAGTTTCTCTAATCTTTCCTTGTATTCTTTTGCTATTTTTTTTCTATCCTTAAAATATTTTACTCC
>JAHLWE010000163.1 GCA_019058135.1 Promethearchaeota archaeon
GATTTAATTTCCTCTTGTGCATATACTGTTTCAGAAATACCAAATAGATACAATATCACTTTTCTTTTAGATTATTTAGATATTGGTTATTATAATTTAACCATAAAAGCTAGCAAAGCTCGTGAAATTAATATTACTTATAACGAATCAAGTATAAATTATAATCTGACATTTATACCAGCAGATTTTAATGTTGATCTTGATCCGATTCCCGTCGTTTATACAAATGACCTGAGTAAAAGTGCAATTCTCAATCTCTCATATGCTTACGGTCCAATTGAAACAGCTTTAATAAATGCTTATCTGGGAGAAAATAAATTGAGTTTTGCTTTGATTGAGCCTGGCATTTTCAAACTCTTTTTAGATTCCACCAATCTCAATATTTATGAAACATATAAATTTAATATTACTATAACAAAAATTAAATTTAATCCTTATTTTGAGGAAAGATCTGTCTATATTCATCCATATCCTTCATATTTTGAAATTCCCGAGGATTTTCATAATATAACTCTATATCAAGAACAAGATCTCGATTTAATTGTTATATTAAAAGACACTTTTCGACAACAAGACATTTTAGGAGCACAAGTTAGGATGAAAATCGCAGGATTTATCCCATATTCTGACGAATTTATACCAGTAGTCTCAAATTTTGGGTGGTATCAAGGAACTTTAAATCTTGGTAATTTAAATCCAGGAATATATGAAGTTAAAATTGAAATGAATGCTTCTGACTACTCACCAATAGAAACATCAATAAATATAATTGTATTGAAAAGAGAAAATAGTAGCTTAGAATTTCTTAATAATTTAAAGGATTTTTATGTTTGGGATGATTTGATTGAAATTGAAGTGATTTTAAAATCCGGAGGAAATCCATTAGCAAATGAATCAATTATTTTTCAAATAATAGAAATCTCTGAGAATGGAGATTTATTGGTTATTAACATTCCCACAATTACTGATAATAATGGATATGCTATTGTACACCATATTATAGGAAAAGCTGATTCATTAGAAATAAAAGTTCTTTTCGACGGAACTATTAAAAATAGAAACTCAAGTACCACTATAAGGAATATAGATGTTAGATCAACAACAGAGCAATTTATTTCAGAATTTTTACTTTTGATTTCTTTTATTGCAGGCTTTTTATTAGTAATTACATCTTATATTATTATAAAAAGTTCAAGGAAAAAGAAGAGAAAACAAATTTGGTACGAAAAAACTAATAAATTTTCAGATATACTAAACATTGAATATTTAATGGTTATCCATAAATTAAGTGGCCTTGCTTTAATAACGAAGGAATTTGG
Source organism: Promethearchaeota archaeon (assembly GCA_019058135.1). Taxonomy (GTDB): domain Archaea; phylum Asgardarchaeota; class Lokiarchaeia; order Sigyniarchaeales; family SOKP01; genus 6H3-1. The sequence goes on from JAHLWE010000163.1 coordinate 1,320, forward strand.
ACAAATTAAATTTGATGGTACTTTAGTGAGTGGTTTCCTTCAAGCAATTACACAATTTAAATATGTATTAAAGCCAGGTGCTAAATTGGAAGAATCTACGGGTGGTTTTAAAATAGATTACCAAGATTACCTTATTTTTCTTCAAGATGGAAAATTTATTCGATTGGCATTAACATTAAGATCTGAACCTTCAGAGAATCTAAAGATATTAGTTTCGCAATTTATTGAAGAATTTGAGAAAAAATACGAAAAATATTTAGAAGTATTCTCTGGTGATCTTAGACCTTTCAGTGATCATATGGAACTTATTAATCAAGTATTAAAATTGAATTTATCTTTTCCTCACATTGTAAATAAAAATCCACATAGAATAAAATTAAATCTCCTTCAGAAAAACATAATTTCTTTAGCCAAGACATTAGAAATAGATTACAAATCATTTTTTATCAGTAAATTATTAACTTACTTAATTTCAGCCTTACCTAAAAAATCGAAGGAAGAAATAGTTGCTAATACATATGATCTAATAGATTTTAGATATCTTATACCAATTCATGGTAGTATTTAAAATTATAAATTTACCTTTTTTAATTACATGGAAAAAGCGATTAGCCCCATTTTTGTGAAATTTTTACATATATTAAAAACCTCTACCTCCTCATATTGTAATTTTTGAGCAATATACGCAATATTATTATTTCCATTTATCTCCTTAAATATCTTTATTGCCATTTCTCCTGATAAAAACCGTTCTGGATTTGAATTAGAATTAATTCTTAATAATGGTTTTGCATTTGAAAATGAATTTTTTTTAGGGGGAGTTTTTACTTCAATAACTTGTTCATTTTTATTTTCATCATTATTTTCTTCGTGATTTTTCTGAATAACTGGTTTTTCTTCTATAACTTGATTACTATTAGACTCTTCCAAATTATCATCATGATTATAAATTTTTTCTAATTCTTCTTTAAAATCTTTAAAATCAGCTCGCTTACCCTTCCATTTTTCTAACATATTAGCATTATATTTATTTGAAAATGAAGAGGATATTTTTTTTAATATTTTTTTAACTGATTTCTCATCACTTTTTGTGTCTGTTGATGCTATATAGATTAAATTATCAATTTTGGGGTCCCTCATAAAGGATAATTTCATATCATTAGATAATTTTAATTCACTAATATTTCCAAAATCTTGAAATTGGTCCGATAGAGAATCCAAGGCTGAGAAAAACCCAGAAATCATAAGTGCATTATCATTATTGCTAAGGATGCCACCTACCTCCGGACAATGCTCAGTTAATAAAGGAATTCCGTCTTTAATGATAAAAATGTCCTTAATAATGTCCTTAATCATCAAATATCCAAAAATCTATTATGTATGAATTAGTCTAATTCTAATTCTAAGTATTTAAATTACTAAAAAAAAAAAAGTAATATCCAGATATTACTAAAAACTTCCTCTTAAAATTTAAGAAATTCTTAATCGTGATAAATAATATATAGGTCTATGTATTTCATTCTGAAAGAATTTTATCTCTTGTTTTGTATGATCTCCAATATAACCATTTATATCTAAAACTAAAATTGCTTCCTGATCTTTTAATTTAGACATAGCAATGTCTTGTAAAATTTCCCATTTATCTTCTGAAAACATATCTTTATTCAAGAGCCCATCCAACGAGGCAATAGAAACTAATTTTTTGTATTTTATTTGTAAGATTGACTCATTTTTAACGAAATAATCATGAAACCTTGCTGACCCCACCAAAAATATATCCTTTTCTTTTATTAGGGAAAAATCGTAATCCTGAAATTCTTTTACTAACTTTATATTTAGTCGCATCTCATATCATACCTAAAAATTTCTCTTTCATTTCAAAATGTAAAATTCATTAATGAAATTTAATATATAAAGAAAAAAATGATAAATACAATTAATATTTATATTCCGTCGGTCTGGGTTTTATCCTCACGAAAGATAATCTTTTTTATCCACTTAGGCAGAATAAAACCAATATAGAAAAACAAATTTGCTAAAATTAATATTATTCTGAAAATCACCAATGAGATCTCAGTCATTGGAATAACTGAATCTGCGATAGCACTTATTCCGAAGCATAAAAATGCGATTAATAAAAATCTCCCCTTCCATTGAATTTCTTTATCTTCTAATTTTAAAGATTTTGCAGCAAAATGAAAGCCGGTTGCACATGATGTAAATATACTAGTTGCTAAATACAATAAAACAAACCCTTTATAATCAATATCAAATGGATTTGTCGGGTCATCTATTATTCCTAACATCTCTTCAACAGGAGCATTTGGAGAAAAATATAAGAAATAGAAAGCAAATATCCAGAAAATTATTGAGAAAATAATATATATACATAATATTAGATTTCTTCTACTTGGACTAACTGCAGTAAGATATATATCAAGCCAGAAAATGATCGCAAGAGGAACGAAAAGATTTCCAATTATTATATAGATCTCATATGGGAGATGTACTCCTGTAATCAAAAAATATAAATAACCCACACCTGAGGGGAACCATGGTGATATTGTAAAAACAACACAAAAAGAAAATTCAAATAAAATTCGAGATTTTTCTTTAATTGCTTTACCTAATATTATCCCCGCTAAAAGAAATGCCACCAAAATAGATATAAATGCAGTTATCCCGGAAATGTGAGCCAGCTGACTAATCTCTTGAAAAAACACTCTAAAAATCTCTTAAATATTTTTAATTTAATATTATTCTTGAAATAATTATTATTTAAAATTTCATATTTTTAATATATACTTTCTATCTCATCTCTTTAATAATTATCCTAAATTAACAAATCTAAAATTTATATAATTATAGATCCAATCTTTTATTTAATGCAATCTTGTGTATAAAAAATGAGAATTCGATCAAGAAAACATTTAAAACGACATAATTTACTTGTAGTATTGTTATTTTTTCTCCCATTTGGTTCATTTTTGGGATACGCTGGCGGTGTGTTTTATATTTTGGATGACCTAGCCTCCTTTACTTATACAATCGGATTAAATACAACTGATTTTATTGAGCCTGATTTTAATAAAATGGCTCAGTGGGCTGCAAAAATAGATGATCGATTTGAACAGTTTCATATGGCTTCAAATTTATCCTTGACAATTACATTTACAGATTATAACTACACGACTCCTGCATATTACCATTCCACCGATAATGCTGGGTTATCAACCGGAACGTCATTAGCTACTTATTGCTTTAAATACAAAGCAGCGAAAGATGAAGGCAATTTAGCAATGATGGAAGATGCATTGAGAGTAATAAAGGGATTACTAACCGGATTCTCTTATATGCTTGCGGTTCCAAATGGTGGAATTGGTCCTGATTATCCGGGAATTCCGGCAAGATTTTATTGGGCTCCTGAGCATAAAAATATTCTAGGATATGAACATGTCACCAATTGGATGCTTAGCCCCCATGTAAGACATTTCAATGGTTCTGGTGATTATAAAAACTGGCGTTGTAGATTATATACTTCCAAAGATGAAATGGGTGGTTATTTGTTTGGTTTAGGGCGCGCACTTCAGTTATGTGATGACCCGTGGGTGCAAGAGCGTGTTAAATTATTAATCGCTCAATTAATAGAGGGATTTAGAAAAACCAATTGGCTGGTTATTGGAGGCGATGGGAACCCTTGCGGAACTGACTTGAAAGCAACCTTAGGCTCAGGAGAATGGGTTTTATCATTATTAAATTTGGGCCGAATAGCATATCCCGGGCTATATGATGATTTATGGCACTATTATACAACTAAGAATATGTATATGAATGGTATTGGGGAAGGATCTACCTTCAACATAATTGAAGAATATTACGGATGGAATTTTGGGCATATGGATCTGTTCAATCTTATCATGACCACACAAGATTCTAACTTAAAGCAATTTTTTATTAATGAATATATTCAAGGCACTTATCCGCTCATAAGATATCATCGTAATGCGTTTTTTAATATGATATATCTTGTTTGGACAGGAGATGAAAATCAAACTATTCGTAATGATATTTTTGATCAATTAATGCGTTTTCAAGATAATATTGAATGGGGAAAGGGAGGATATATAAACTTTAATGCAACGGAACGCCCCTCATGGCATACTAAGAATCCAGCACCAGAAAAATGGAGTCAAATTCTGAATGGACCATTGGGTTTTCTATATGCACCTATTGCACTTGAAATTGATTTTACCGATGAGCTCTGGTTACAACCTGCCACTGTTGATATGATGTATTATGATCCTGGCAATTTCTGGGGCGACAATCCATTTGAGGAAGATGGTGGACGTCAAAGTAATGGTCTGACTGAAGGAGATGGTCGAACATATAATTGTATTTATTGGATGGGTCGTGCCTATGGAATTATTCCACCGCCTTCAAGTTAAAAAAAAAATGATTGTTTAAAAAAAAATATTAGATGGTTAAGATGGAAGAAAGAAACCAAGTCGTTGAGATTGATATAATTAAAGAATTATATGAAAAACAAAGACGCTTAATTTTAATAATCCTTATCTTAGGAGCATTTTTGTTAATTCTTGGTTTCTTTATAATTGTTCTAAGTTATGCTGTAGAATTTATAGATGCAGGTATTGATTTTGAAGTTGCTTTCATTCTTGGATGGATTTTATTTGGGATTGGTTTATTTATCAGTATAAAGATTACAATAATGAAAATCCCTAAACCGCACATAGTTTCTTATTTTTTGGATAAATATTTCGATGTTAATGAGAAACCAGAAAAATCCATAAGATTTTATTCATTTGCCCTCAGTAGATTAATTGCTTCATTATTATTACTTATTTTGGGTTTCGTAGATCTATTCATTTTAACTGGAGGTCTTTCTCACCACTCGGCTCCATTCGGTCAAGCAATAGTTTTAGGTGGTCCTTCTTATTTCTATACTGTTGGTCTTTTTCCCAGTCTTTTTGGGATCGGTCTACTTTTGTATGTAATGATAAGCTCTTTTAGAGGTGTCTTTTCAAATTCTGAAAATAATTTGTATTTTCATGAATTTAGACCTACTTCTCCATGGACTACAAAAATTCTGAAAAAAAAAATTGAAGCATTACGGTATCAAAACAATCATTTAGGTCCAAAGCTTATTTGGGTGGTTCTATTAATGCCTTTTATTGTTTTATCATTTATTGAAGGTTTTTATCTTGTAAATATTTTCGTAATTCCAAGATTAGAAAACCCAATTCAGGGAATCTTATTAATTTTTTCAGGTATTATGGAGTGTTTTGCTTTGTTCTTTTTGGTTTTAACTCCACAGCATTATTTTGAAATTGCAACCAAGGATGATTTATATGAAATGTGGTTTGAGCCTGAGACAGCCAAAATAAGATTAAAAGAAATAGATCCTATAACCGAGGAAATATCAGAAGTTTTTGAATGTTCTATGAAAAAAGAAGAAATTTCTGAATTTATGAAAATTAATCAAATTAGTTCAACTCATCGTTCTTATACTAACCTCATTTTGGGGTTTTTCTTTATTGCTACTTCTGTTGTAATGTGGAATTTTTTTATTTTATTTGGCACTCTTTATTGGTGGTTTGCAATTATTTTCGGTTCAATTTTAGTTATAAGAGCAATTTCGCAGGATTTTAGTGATGTTAGTGGTGATCTAATAGAATGTAATGATTCCGATAAGATTTTAAAATTTCAAAGAAAATTTCGTTATAAATTCTTCAAAATTCGCACATACAAACCCACTGAGCTAAAACTTGCTAAGCAATTTAGAAAATTAGATTTTTTTGATGTAGCTGCCATCCCGGGATTGTTATTCTTTATTTCTTTACAAACAACACAAAGTTGGGCTCTAGCAACATCAACAGTTTTAATTCTTGATTCTGTTATCAGTACAATTTTTATGGTCGTTGTATGCTTTCTGATTTTTATATACTTATGTGTTCCATTAGACCAAGTAAAATTTAAGACTTCTACAATAAATTATTACATACCAGTAACTTTAAAATCTCGAGAAAAGTTTAATTTTAAAGCAGTATTATCAAAACCACTTAAAAAAACTTTTCTTTTAAGGTTATTATTTATTGTAATAATAATTGTTGCGACTATAATCGGTACATCTATATATTTAGCATCTTCCTTTGTCTAATAAAAAAATAAGATAGTAATTAATAAAATTGTATAATTACGATTTATCGTAAAGTTTAAATTTCTGATTATTTTTTATTTATACTAGTTTACGACATATCGTAAAGTATAAATATCTTCTTTTATTCTATTTATATTAGTTTTTAAAGAGAATGAGAATAAAAAAATGTTAATATGGGTTATTCTATTCAGTATTTTGGGCAGTGTTGGAGCAATATTGTCAGCGGGTGCATTTTTGCTGTTTAATGATAAGGTACAGAATACACTTATTCCATGCTTAATTTCATATGCTACCGGGACTTTACTTGCTACAGCTTTTTTAGGAATGATACCTCATGCTATAGAACATGCTATTGAAAATATCACCGTAATAGAACAAGTTAATCAAAATATATCATTGATATTAGCAACTATTTTAATAGGATTGATTGTTTTTTTTGTTCTTGAAAAATTGATAATTTGGCGCCATTGTCATGTAACAAATTGTGAAGTGCATGGTGCTCCTGGTCCAATTATTCTCATTGGAGATTCTTTTCACAATCTTATTGATGGTATTATTATTGCATCTAGTTTCTTAATTAATTTTGCAATGGGTATAGCTGTAAGCTTATCTGTTATTGCTCATGAAGTTCCTCAGGAAGTAGGTGATTTTGGAATATTACTTGATCAAGATTATTCAAAAAAGAAAGCATTATTTTACAATATTTTATCTAGCTCATCGACCATACCTGCAGCAATTGTGAGTTATTTTATATTAGACATTACAAAAGCTGCGATTCCTTATATATTAGCATTTTCTGCTGCTAGTTTTATCTACATTGCGTTATCTGATTTATATCCTGAATTACAACATCGTAATATAGAACTGAAACATACTCTTAGACAATTTCTTTTAATGATGGCTGGAATAGGAACAATGATATTAGTCTTTCAAGTGCATATATAACTTTAATTATTTTAAAGGAAAAATACAAAAAATAAAACATATTCTATTATGCTTGAAAATAAAATTTTGAATTATTTAGAAAAAATAAACAACCCAATAAGTGTAGGTGTTCTCTCTAAAGCCTTAAATATCAAACATAGCACTGTGAATAGTGCAGTAAAACGTTTAGTTGAAAAAAAGTTTGTAAGATGGGAACCTTATAGAAGTGTTGAGTTAGTTGCTGCCGGGAAGAAAGAAGCTCAGCATTTTAAATTGCATGAACATCTGGTTGCCCATTTCTTAATGGATGTGTTAAATCTTACCGAAGAATTTGCTCATGAAGAAGCTAGAAAAATTGCAAATGTTATTTCTTGTGATTTAATTGAAAGAATTTGCAAAGTATATAGTCATCCAAGTCAATGTTTATGTGGAGAAACTCTTCCCAATGGTTTTTTGCATGATCATTAATTCTAAATTAATGTGAATAAGGTACTCTTATCAAATTAGGTTTTTACATAATCCGTATTATCAATAAATTTTCCCAGTTCGGATTTTTTTTCACTCGCAAGATGTTTAATATCTGTAAAAATCCAAAAAATAAGAACAACTACTATTCCAAGAAATGCACAATAAAAGTATAGATTATTTACACCAAAAATCTCGGCTAAAGGACCTGAAATGATTGCGCCTATTGGAGTGATTGCTATTGATACTGTGTGATCAATAGAAATAACTCTTCCAATCTTATCTGTCGGTACGTTAATTTGTAAAATTGTCAGATAAATACTAACTATAATAGATATTGTAAATCCAAATATACAACCACCAA